>CAVDRA010000046.1:0-10032 GCA_963611155.1 bacterium
CAAGGCTCCTTTGAATCGAACGCTTTCTTGAACTCTTTATTAAATTCAGAATTGTTGCAAGCCTTGTAATATCCGATTCCATAAGCATCCGCAAGTTTTTTCCAGTCCGGGCCGAAATCAAGGGTTGTATGGCTATAGCGTTTTTCGTAGAAAAGTTTCTGCCAAACACGGACATTTCCAAGAGTTCCATTGTTTACAAGAACAATCACAATCGGAAGATTATAGCGTCTAATTGTGCAAAGCTCATTGCAATTCATTCTGAAAGAACCGTCGCCAGCGATTGCAACTACGCGTTTTTCAGGATTTCCAACCTGGCTTCCAATCGCAGCCCCAGTTCCGAATCCCATTGTCCCAAGTCCGCCGGAAGTTATAAATCTTCTCGACTTTCCAAAAGGATAAAACTGGGCAGTCCACATCTGATGCTGACCGACTTCCGTTGTAATAAAAGCATCGTCGCCGGCATATTTATGAATATTCTCGAGCATGAATTTCGGATTCACGTAATTTTTTTTCTCTACAAAATATGCGGCAGGGACATCTTTTTTCCACTCTTCCACTTTTTTTAGCCATTGAGAATGATCTTTTTTGTGAATTAATGGAAGAAGACGCTTTAAAATCGATTTTATATCCCCGACAAGGCTCGCGCCGGCAGGAATATTTTTGTTGATTTCAGCAGGATCTATATCAATATGGAAGACAGTCGCATTTGAAGCGAATCTTTTCGGATCGCCAATTACACGGTCTGAAAAACGAGAGCCCAACGCCAAAACAAGGTCGCTTTCTGTAACAGCCATATTGCTTGCACGAGTTCCATGCATTCCGACCATCCAAGTGCAAAGCGGGTTTTCAGCAGGAAAAACATCCCGCGCCATAAGACTCTCACTTACTGGAATTTGAGCTTTTTCCGCAAGCTCAAGCAACTCTTTCTCTGCGCCAGAAATTTTTATTCCCCCGCCAGCATAAATTACAGGACGCTCAGATTTGTTGATGATCTCAGCAGCTTTTTCAATTTCCTCGTCAGAAGGAATATTAACAGAAACAACCCGCTTAAAATTAGGATTTTCTTCTATTAATTTCGAAAGCCCGTATCCGCTGTCATTTTCTGAAAGAGGCGTAAAATCACATTCTTTTGCCGTCACATCTTTTGGAATATCAATAAGAACAGGTCCTGGACGCCCGGATTTTGCGATTATAAACGCTTCTCTGAAAGTTTTAGCGAGATTGTTCACATCTTTAACGATGAAATTATGCTTTGTGATTGGCAATGTTACGCCGGTAATATCAATTTCCTGAAAAGTGTCTTTTCCAAGGAGCGGAGTTCCGACATTGCAAGTAATTGCGACAATAGGAACTGAATCCATATATGCAGTCGCGATTCCTGTAACAAGATTTGTAGCTCCGGGACCTGAAGTAGCCATGCAGACACCGACTTTTCCAGTTGTTCGCGCATATCCGTCAGCAGCGTGAGCCGCAGCCTGCTCGTGGGCTGTCAAAATATGGCGGATTCTATCTTGATTCTTATAAAGGGCATCATAAATATTTAAAATATTTCCGCCCGGATAACCAAAAACAGTATCAACCCCCTGTTCAACAAGACATTCGATTACAATCTGAGAGCCGTTTATCTTCATTACGCCACTTTCCTACCATTACTTATTTTTTATTTCGATTTTAATGAATTTCTCACTTCGCTTCAATCTTAACAAAATTATTTGACGGCAAGAAATTTCAATCGTAAACTTAGTAAAACACAATATTACAAGTGGAGGCTTTTATATGAAAAAAACGTTGTTTACAATTTCAGCACTGGCAATGGTGGCTGCAGGATTTATCGGATGCAAAGAAAAAACTGCGGCGACATCTGTCACGCTTAATAAAGATAAACCGCTCATTTTCTTTAACAGACAACCTTCTGATCCTACAACAGGCAAGATCGAGATGGATACAATGAACTGGAACGACAAAACTTATTATGTAGGCTTTGATGCGGCTGGAGGCGGCGCAGTTCAGGGAAAACTTATTGTTGATTGGCTTGCAAATCAAGATGCTTCAAAAATCGACCGCAATGGCGACGGAGTAATCGGCTACGTTCTTTGTGTAGGCGATGTAGGACACAACGACTCAAAGGCAAGAACAGAGGGAATCAGAAAAGCTCTCAACACTTGGAATGGAACAACTGACCCTACAGACTCAAAAGAAGGCTCTGTTGTTGTTGGCGAAAAAACACTTAAAGTCGTAGAGCTTGAAGGCAAAGCGATGACAGGAACCGACGGATCCACATGGAATGCAAACGCGGCAACAGACGCAATGGGCGGTTGGGCAACAAAATATGGCGATCAGCTTGATATGGTTGTTTCAAACAACGACGGAATGGCTATGGGCTGTCTTCAGGCATCAAACTATCCGGCTGGAGTTCCAATTTTCGGATATGATGCGAACGCAGACGCAATCGAGTCAATCGGAGCCGGAAAACTCACTGGAACAGTTTCTCAGAATGTAGATGCTCAGGCTACAGCGACTTTGCAGGTTATCCGCAATCTTCTTGACGGACTTGAAGGTGAGGATGTTTATAAGAAAGGAATTTCTGAAAACGATAAATATGGCAACAAGATTTCAGCTGACCTTGTGTATCTTCCAGAAACGAAAGCTCTTCTTGCTTTGAATGTTGGCGTAAATTCTGACAACTGGCAGCAGTTCACAGCAGGAAACAGAGACAAGGGCATTAAACAGACAACAGCAGATTCAAAGAAAATTCTCTTGACAATCTACAATGCAGCTGACAACTTCCTTTCTTCATCTTATCTTCCTGCTCTTAACTACTACGCGCCTCTTTTGAATCTTAACCTGAGCGTAGTTCAGGGAGATGGACAAAACGAAGCTTCTTGTCTTGACAAATTTACGAATTTGAACAGTTTTGACGCATATGCAATCAATATGGTCAAGACAAATTCAGGAAGAGACTATACAGACAAGCTTAAATACTAAAATCATGTCGGGAACAACACAAATTAAAATGTGTTTCCGGCAAAAAATGGCTGACAGACATAAAACTTGAGACAACTAAAACGCTTAATAAGTCTGTCAGCCTCAACCTTGCCTGCACACATTTTGCATTACTTTACACACACTTAACCTTTTCTTCCGTTGTGCAAAAAGAGAAGGAAGGAGACAGAATCTGAATGAGCGAATATCTACTTGAAATAAAAAATCTTTCAAAATCATTTGGAAAAAACAAAGTTCTTAACGGAATAAACTTAACATTGAACAAAGGCTCTGTTTTAGGGCTTATGGGCGAAAACGGAGCCGGAAAATCAACTATGATGAAATGCCTTTTCGGAATTTACGCAAAAGACGAAGGGCAAATTTTTCTTGACGGAAAACCGATTGATTTTTCAAGCCCAAAAGAGGCTCTTGAAAACTGCGTCTCAATGGTTCATCAAGAATTGAACCAATGTCTCGATAGAACAGTAATGGATAATCTGTTCCTTGGACGCTATCCAAAAAAATTTGGAATGGTTGACGAAAAACGAATGTTCAAAGAATCGGTCAGGCTTTTTAGCTCGCTAAAAATGAGCGTCAACCCGAACACAATAATGAGAAAAATGTCCGTGTCTCAACGTCAAATGGTGGAAATTGCAAAGGCAGTCTCTTACAATGCGAAAATAATCGTGCTAGACGAGCCAACATCATCATTGACAGAACCGGAAATAAATAAACTCTTTTCAATTATCAGAGACTTAAAGTCAAAGGGTGTTTCTTTTATCTACATTTCTCATAAAATGGACGAAATTTTTCAGATCTGCGATGAAATTTCTGTTTTGCGCGACGGAAACATGGTATATCAGAAAAATGTAAAAAACTCAAAAATGGAAGAGCTGATTTCTGCGATGGTCGGACGTTCGCTCGACAAACGTTTCCCAGACGTTACAAACACTCCGGGAAAAGATTATCTTGAGATAAGAAATCTCTCGACAAAATATGCACCTTATCTTGAAGATATTTCATTTACCGTTAAAAAAGGCGAGATTTTTGGACTTTACGGTCTCGTCGGCGCAGGACGCAGTGAACTTCTAGAGTCGATTTTTGGAATAAGGACGATTTCAAAAGGAGAAATCATTCTTGACGGAAAAAAATTGAGATTCAAAAATCCGAAAGATGCGATGAACTACAATTTTGCGATGGTAACGGAAGAGCGCAAGCTGAACGGAATGTTCGCAAAAGATACAATAGAATTCAACACATGCATAACAAACCTTGACCAATACAAGAAATTCGGTCTGCTTTCTTCGAGAAAAATGCGCGATGCGGCAAACCGTGAAATCAAGAAAATCCACACGAAATGCGTTTCTGCAGACGAATTAATCTCATCACTTTCAGGCGGAAACCAGCAAAAAGTCATAATCGGAAAATGGCTCGAGCGCGAGCCGGATGTGCTTCTTCTTGACGAGCCTACGCGAGGAATCGATGTTGGCGCAAAATACGAAATCTACCAGCTGATAATTCAAATGGCAACAGAAGGCAAGACAATTATCGTCGTTTCAAGCGAAATGCCGGAAATTCTTGGAATAACAAACAGAATTGCGGTAATGTCTAACCACAGGCTCGCTGGAATCGTAAATACAAATGACACTGACCAGGAAGCACTTTTACGGCTTTCTGATAAATACTTGTAACGTTAGCGCTGGAGCAGGCGCGAAGCGTTGCGAAGTGAGCAAGCGAAGCGCGCGAGCTTAAGCAATGAAGCGATAGCGGAACCAGCGACATAGCGACCCGAGCGAAGCCTTGCGCGGAGCGAGGGGAACGCCCAAAAACACTTTTTAAGGAGAAAATTATGGCAGAAATTATGGCACTTCACGACAATCCCAAAATAAAGGAATACCAAAATAAGCTTTACGAGCTGCGCTCAAATGGCGTAAATAAAATCACAGAGATTAAGCAGTCTGTACACAAAGCAAAAAAAAATCCGATGATTGAATATGCTGAGAAGCCGAAAATTCTCGCGCAATTCAAGATTCAGATTGAAGAAGCTGAAAAAATCGCAAGAAAAAACAAAGAGGAGGACAAGGCTGTAACAAAAGAGGCTCTCGCCTACTCCAATGCCGCGGCAAAAGACTACATCAAAGCGGTTAACATAGAACAAAACAAAAAAATCGCTGATGAAAAAGCGGCTTACACAGCAGAAATTCAGAAAATAAAATCAGAGGGAAATGCGAGAATTGCGGCCGCAAAATCTCCTGCAGACAAAGAGACAGCAAAATATGAGCTAAAATCGGAGCTTTTTGACGCAAAAAACAGAAAACTGACAATAATTGACCGCTGTAAAGATGCGAAAAAACAGGCTTTCACAGATCATGTCACGATAAACAGATGCATAAGGAATGAAAAATCAAATTTTGCGGAAGACATACAGCTTTCATTCATTAATTATGTGAATAATTTTAAATTCTCAAAGTTCTTTCTTGACAACGGACTTTACATTGCTATTGCTGTTTTTTTTATTGTCTGTATTGCAGTTGCGCCTGCAATCGGGGCAGGAAACCTTCTGACACTGCCTAATATTTTCACAATTCTAGAGCAGTCATCAACAAGAATGTTCTATGCGCTTGGAGTTGCGGGCCTGATTCTTCTTGCTGGAACAGATTTGAGCGTCGGGCGGATGGTTGCAATGGGTTCGGTTGTTACTGGCCTTATTCTTCATCCAGGAACGAACATAGTAAAGTTCTTCAATATGGGACCGTGGAATTTTACAGCGCTTCCAATGGGAATAAGGTTAATACTCGCTCTCTTGCTTTCAGTTTTTCTTTGTACTGCATTTTCTTCTTTTGCGGGCGTTTTTACAGCGAAACTTAAGATGCATCCGTTTATTTCAACTCTTGCATCGCAGTTGATTATTTACGGTCTTCTGTTCTTTGGAACAACAGGAACTCCAGTAGGCTCAATCGATGCTAATGTAAAAGACTTGATCGGCGGAAGATGGACTCTCGGAATCATAAACGGAGAACTTGTGACTTTTCCTAAGTTGATTATTCCTGCAATCATCGCAATAATTGCGGCGTGGTTCATCTGGAATAAAACAACATTCGGAAAAAATATGTACGCTGTGGGCGGAAACGCAGAAGCGGCGGCAGTTTCAGGGATTTCAGTTTTCTGGGTGACCATGGGCGTTTTTATAATGGCCGGAATTTTCTACGGATGCGGAGCATTTCTTGAAGCGTTTAGAGCAAATGCCAGCGCAGGAACAGGACAAGGCTACGAAATGGATGCGATTGCGGCCTGCGTTGTCGGCGGAATTTCGTTTAATGGCGGAATCGGAAAAATCGGTGGCGCGGCGATCGGCGTTGTAATTTTCACAAGTCTGACCTACTGCCTTACATTCCTCCATATTGATACAAACTTGCAGTTCGTTTTCAAAGGTCTGATTATCATCGCCGCTGTAGCGCTTGATTCAATCAAATATCTGAAACGAAAGTAAAAGCGCGCACAGCTGCCTAAAAAATACTGATATTCTGATCTAGGCTAAAAAACAAAAATCAGAATTTTCCAAATTGCTAACGCGGATTCTTTTATTGGGAGTCCGTGTTTTTTGTTTTTTCATTTATCAAAAAAAAGAAATCACAGTTTCTGCAAAAATGTTTTTTCATTAAAATCTTTTCATGCGAATTCTTTTTTACTCCACAAATTCAAACATATACGACGGCGAAAAAACAAAACTTAAAACGCTTCCGTCTTGGACTGAGCAATGGGAAAATCTTGCAAAAAAACACCCTGAACACAAATTCTTGATTGCGACACAGCTTCCGGGAATGTTTCTTTTGGACGTAGAAAACAATGAAATAGCGCAAAAAGCGAAAAACGTTGAATATTTTCTGATTGAAGATAATGATGAGGAAAAAATAGCTGATTTTCTTTTTTCTCTGAACCCGGAAATAGCATTGGCGGCAAGTTTTTACGTTCCGCCGTTCGACTGGCTTACGGTAAAAGATGCGCTTGTGGCGGAAAGTTTGCGCAAAAAAGGAATAAAAACAATCTGCCACCCTCTTGAAGCGGCCATGATTTCTTTTGACAAGTGGCAGACACACCAATTCTTTGAAAAATATGATTTTCCGTGCGCAAAGGCAGTTTATCTTCATCATGAGCTTTTTATAAACGGCGGAAACAGACGGGAAATAAAGGGCAATGTCTACAAAAACGCGCTTTTTAACCAAATCAGAAAACTAAATTTTCCCGCGATAATAAAGGATACTACGGGAATGAGCTCGTTTGGAATGGATGTTGTAAAAAGTTTTGAGGAAACAAAAGCGATAATTCTTTCAAAAAAAACTACCGCAGACAGAATCATCGAGGAAATGATACAGGGCGGACAGTTCGGTCTTGAAGCTATAAGGCTCAAAAAAAACGGAAAAACATTTATGAAAGTCCTGCCGCCGTTCAAATTCTCAGTAAACCGGTACGGAATCACGTCGCCAAAACAAAGCGTGAAAGTCGGGCCTGTTCTTGACCGCGAAAAATATTGTCTTTCTGAGCTTGAAGAAATGATTTCAAAACTCTGTGAAAAAATGAATCTTGACGGAAGCGCGAATTTCGACCTTGTTTTTAACGGAGATGAAAAAAAATGGTATGTGCTCGAAATAAATCCGCGGCTTTCCGGAATGACAACAACCTATGCGGCAAGCATGAAAAAGCCGGTTCCAGAAATGCTTTTTGAGATTACGCAAAGAAATCTTGAAAGCGCTGAAATTTCCAAAAATTTTGCAGAAGAAGCAGAAATTGAGCAAAAAAATAAAAACGGGATTTTTTTTCCTGCGATGAACATAAAATTTCCGCTTTTGAGCGAGGAAAAATTAAAAAAAGCAAAAATGCTTCCGTTTGTATCGATTGTGAACCAGCAGGAAAATCTCGGAGCCAGGCAACTGCGCGAAAAAGGATACTGCGAAGTGATTTTCACGGCGGAAACTTTTGAAAAGCTTAGAGAAAATCTGAATATTTTAAAAAGAGAATTTGAAAGCGAAATGGAAGAAATTTTCTTCAACAATGCGATGAGCCTTATTGATTCGCTTTAGCCTCCTCTTCTTTCTGCATTTTCTCCCATTCACCCTTTTCGATATACTCGGCGTTTACTTTTCCGTTTTCCTCGTTCACACAAACAATCGCATACTGCTCATAATTTTGCACAAGCCAATTGTCATATTCTGTCCAGCTAGAAAAAGATTGTGTCATATTTCTCCTATAAAAAGTCAATGAGGAAATATCAATTTCCGATTTGTCTTTTTAACGCAATTTCGCAGCACAGCGAGAAATTGCAAGTTGATAAGAAAGTTTGCAACGCAAACTTTCTTAATAAAAACTTTGACGCTTCTTTTAGGCAAAGTTTTTATTACATCTCCATTTTTATTTTCAATTCATAATGAAAAATCGGATTTTCCGCAAGCGGAAAGAGAATTTTTTCTCAAACGATTCTTCCAATTTTTTAGATTCTGATTAAAGGAAACTCTTCATGCGCGGCTTGCATTGCGGTGAGGGAATGGAAGCCCGAAGTTCTGGAGCGCAGCGCTGGCGAAGCCAAGCAAGCGGAAGAATGAGCGTGAGCGAAGGCTGGAACTCCCGGCCGCGAAGCGGCACCGCCCAGATTTTTATTTTTAAGATTCGTTTGAATATTTTCCGGCTTTTCCATGTTTTCCAGATTTTTCCGATTCTTGATTTTCAGTTTTTAGTCATTCTGGCGCTTGAAAAATTTTCCGATGATTTCTTTTGACTGCAAAACGTTTATGAAAGCGCATGGATCAACGCTTCGGAGAGCTTTTTCGAGGTTGCCGCTTTCCGAAGACGAAACGACCGTGTAAACCATTTTGTGCGTGTTTCCTGAAAATTCGCCCCGCCCTTCAAAAACTGTAGCGCCGTGATTTGTAAGCTCCTTGATTTTCTCGTAAATTTCGGACGGCTTGTCGGTTATTATTAAAAGCGTGGTTTTCGAGTATTTTTTGTAGAGCATATTGACAACCTGCGTTGACGCAAACTGAAAAATAATCGAGTAAAGGGCTTTTTCCCAGCCGAAAAGGAGCCCGGCTGTGAACAAAACGCATACATTAAAGCCGAAAATCAAATTCCAGGAAGATTTTCCGGTTTTTTCAGATATGAAAATCGCAATAAAATCAGTGCCGCCTGAAGAGGCGCCGGCAAAAAGACAAAGGCAGATTGACACAGCGTTTACGATTCCTCCGAAGACAGAACACAAAAGCATATCGTCAGTGAGGTGAAGAAAAGAGCAGCTGGAAAGCAAATCAGTGAAAATTCCGGAAATGAAAATCATCACAACGCTGAAAAATGTGAATTTTTTTCCAATATACATTATTCCGATTATGATCGGAGCCGCATTCAAGGCGTAGTTCACAAGAAAATATGGAATTTTCAGATTGAAATATTTTGAGAAAACGTCCTGAATCAAGAGCGAGATTCCAGTGAATCCGCCAGGAAAAAGATTTGCAGGGCGGGCAAAAGCGACAATGTTGCACGCCATTAAAAAACCGCCGGCAACCACAAGAAGAAGACGGCGGACAGTCTTGGAGATATTTTCATTCATACATTAAGATAATAGTGCATAAACAAAATTCCTCCAAGATTACGGATTTTTCTACTCTAAGATTGCGCCTTTATCAGGTCGCAGCTTTGCGGCTGCTTTCCCAGTTTGCTAAAGCAAACTGGCATATCTTCTACTCTAAGATTGCTCCCTTATCAGCACTGCTTACAAGTTTAGCATAGCGTGCAAGGTAGCCGGTCTTTACTTTCGGCTCTGGGGCTTTCCATTCTGCACGGCGCTTTGCAAGTTCTTCGTCGCTTACATCAAGGTGGATTTTATAATTGTTGATGTCGAGCGTAATCTTATCGCCTTCCTTTACAAGCGCAATCGGTCCTCCAACTGCGGCTTCTGGAGAGCAGTGACCAAGGCTTGCACCGCGGGTAGCGCCGCTGAATCTTCCGTCTGTGATGAGGGCAACTTCCTTATCAAGTCCCTGACCGGCAAGGGCGGCAGTTACG
>CAVDRA010000047.1:0-9839 GCA_963611155.1 bacterium
AAAGGAAGAAATCATCAAGATTGCAGTTGACGGAGTAAAATGCATCAAGGAATGCATGAAAGATTTGCCGGAGGCAGAACGCGAGAAAATCCGTCTTGAATATTCACCGGAAAGCTTTTCAATGACAGAAATCGACTATGCGATTGAAATTTGCGAGGCTGTCGGAAACGAGTGGGGCTGGTCTATCGAAAAACCGATTATCTTTAATCTTCCGACAACTGTTGAATGTTACACTCCGAATATTTATGCGGATGCGATCGAGTATTTTTCTAAGAAAATTTCACGCCGCGACGCATGTATTATTTCAACTCACTGCCATAATGACCGCGGAACAGGAGTCGCTTCGTGCGAGCTTGGAATTCTAGCTGGCGCCGACAGGGTTGAAGGCTGCCTTTTTGGAAACGGAGAGCGCACTGGAAATCTTGATGTTGTTACAGTCGCTTTGAATATGTTCAGCGAGGGCGTTGATCCTGAGCTGGATTTTTCTGATTTGCCTGAAATTGCAGACGCTTATCAGGAATACACAAAAATGGATATTTATCCGCGAACTCCTTATGCGGGCGGCTTGGCTTACACGGCTCTTTCAGGAGGCCATCAGGATGCGATTGCAAAAGGTCTTAAAGCCCGCGAAAACATGGAAAAAACTGCTGTTTGGGATGTTCCGTATCTTCTTATCGATCCAAAAGACATCGGACGAAAATACGAGGGAATTATCAGAATCAATTCTCAGTCTGGAAAAGGCGGATCAAGCTTTATTCTTGAGCATAATTTCGGCTATGCGATTCCAAAAGCGATGCAGCCTGAAATTGGCAATCTGATAAAGGAAGAAAGCGACAAGGCTCAGAGGGAGCTTCAGCCTGACGAAATTCTTCACTATTTTGAAAAACAGTGGCTTGAAAACAAGAAATGTCTTGAAATTCTTGACCTTGCCACAACAATGGTCGGCTCTGCTGGAGGCGAGGAGATTGTTTCTGTCCGTGGCGTTATAAGCTACAACGGAGAAAAAATTTCAATCGGAGGAAAGGGAAACGGTCCTCTTGACGGATTTGTCGCAGCTCTCCGCGAAACTGCTGTTCCAAAATTCAATATCTCGGCTTTTCATGAGCATTCTGTTGGAACTGGAAGCGACACTCAGGCTGTTGCGTACGTTCAGATCACAGAAGATGACGGAAGCCAGAAATGGGGAGTTGGAAAATCAAGCAACGTCGGCCGCGCTGGAATTGCGGCGGTTGTAAGCGCGATAAATCAGTAAAAATCCGCTTTGTGAAATAAAAGCAAAAACGCGCCTGAAAATTGGTTTCTTCTGCCGATTTTCGGGCGCAATTTGTATCTGTTTTCAAAAAAAATTGTTTTGTCTAGTATGATTAAAATGAAACTAAAAAATCATAGAAAATTATTTTTCCTGTCCTTTTTTTTAATTCAAATTTCTTTCGCCTTTTCCCAGGCAACTAATTATTCAGGAGTTTACCGTTACGAGCTAGAAAACGGTCTTGAGCTTTTTGTCGCCGAAAATTCGGCGGCCCCTCTTGCCTATATCGAGATTGCGGTGCGGGCTGGTGCTGTTTCCCATACAAAGGAATCTGCTGGGCTTTTCCATCTTTACGAGCATATGCTTTTCAAGGGCAACGCAAAATATTCGAATCAGGCTGAATTCACGCAGGCGATGAACGAGCTTGGCGTCAGCGACTACAACGGAACGACAGGTCTTGACCGCGTTAATTATTTTTTTACGGTTCCTTCTTCAAAGGTGAAGGAAGGGCTTGAATTTTGGTCTTATGCGGTCAGAACGCCAAAGCTTGATGAAAAAGAGCTTGAAAACGAAAAGAAAGTTGTCTTGTCTGAAATCGATGCGGATTTTACCAATCCGTCAAAAATCCGTTCTTCCGGTCTGATGAAGGCATTGTTTCCGTCGTGCCCATGGCGGCTTGACCCGGGCGGAAATCCTGATGTTGTAAAAAAAGCGTCTGTTTCCGATCTGAAAAAAATGCAGCAGACTTTTTATGTTCCTGAAAATGCGGCGGTTTTTGTCGGAGGCGACGTTCATCATGATGAAATTTTTAAATATGTGAATGAAATTTTCGGCGGATGGAAAAAATCGGAAAATCCTGTGCCTGACTATGGTGTTCCGCCAAAAAATCCTGTGCAGAGAACTGAAAAATACGTTTTTGTGAATTCTGGAAGCTCCGACAGCATTATCACGGCCGGACTTTATTTTCGCGGGCCTGACGGCGAAGAAAACGCAAGCGAGACTTATGCGGCGGACGTCTGGTCTAACATGGTTTCAAATCCTTCGGGAGTGTTCTCAAAACTGCTTGTTTCTGAAAAAAGCTTGGGAATTCCGGACAGCGATTACGTGAGCGGATTTTATTCCACCAGGAGGGCGAGCGCGATGGCTGGAATTTCTGCGGCCATGCTGTCTTCTTCCGGATTAGCCCCAGTTGAGAAATCAGAAAAATTTCTTTCTGTTATTGATGAAAAGCTTGTTCCGCTTATGGCTGACAAAAAGCGTTTTTTTGATGAGAATTCTCTAAAAACTGTTGTTCAGCAGCTTGAAGATTCAAGAATTTATGAGCTTGAGTCTGCTTCTTCTCTTGTTTCTGCGATTTCTTCGGTCTGGTCAAGCGTGAATGCCGATTATTTCTTTTCTTATGATGAAAATATCGCGAAAGTTTCGGAAGATGATGTGGTTTCCTTTGTGAAAAATTATATTGAAGGAAAAAGCGGCGTTTATCTCGTTTCTGTAAGTCCTGGAATTTGGCAAAAATACAAGGCTGATTTTGAAAAAGCGGGATACAGGGAAATCACGGCAGAAAACGCATTCTGGCTAAAATAACAGTAAAAAAAGCACGCCAGTGAAATTCAAATTTTTCTGGGCGTCTTTAAGCAAAGCGTTTTTCACAAATCGTTTTATGCTTCAAATTCGCCGTTCTGATTTGCCGCCGCGCGGTGTTTTATAAGGGAGATTCTTTATGAGAGAAAAAATGGGAAAAAATTATTTCTGTGTTCCGTTAAAAAATTCATTGTTAAAATCCGTTTTTTACGCTTTATGTTTTTTGGTTTGCGTTTTTTTTGTTTCTTGCGCTTCAAGCTCTGAAAATCTTGGCGGAACTGATTTTTATGCGGACAATATTTCTGATTTCCGGACTGAAAAACTTTCAAACGGAATTCCGGTTTTTTTTAAGCAGAACCGCGGAAGCAAAGTCGTTGTCCTGAAAATGATTTTTGAGGGCGGAGTCGCTTCTTACGAAATCAAAAAAGATGGAATTGAAGACTTTGCGCTTGAGCTGGCTTTTCATGGGAGCAAAAATTTTTCTTATGACGAGATTCAAAAACTTGAATATGAAAAAAGCTTCTCGATGAATTATTCGGCTGGGCGCGACTATTCAACTGCGGGATTTTTATGTATTTTCCGCGATTTGAATGAGGTCACTTCAATTTTTGCGGACACAATCTTAAATCCTGACATGGACGAAAAAATCTTCAATCAGATTGCAACGGAAAAACTCGACTCGATTTCACGGAGAAAGGCAGAGCCGACCGGAAATTTGGGACTTGAACTTTCTAAGCTCGCATTTAAAAATCATCCTTACGAGATTTCTCCTTCTGTACGCGAGGAAACTTTTTCTTCGATTACGATTGAAGATTTAAAAAAACATTTTTCCGCGCTTTTAAATTCCGGAAGAATAAAATTAGTCGTTGTCGCGGATATGAATGTGGATGAAACAAAAGAATATGCGGCTTCGCTTGAAAAATATTTTGGTCCGATAGAAAAAAAATCCTGGATCAAGCCTGTGCTTCCTCCGCTTGAAATTTCCGGCGAGACTGTTTATGCGGAAAACGCAGCCGCAGGCGAAAGCGGATATATCGCCGGAATTTTTTCTTGTCCTGAGAGAGATTCTGCGGAATACATTCCGTTTGCGATTGCGACAATGTATCTCGACGACATTTTTTTTGACCAAGTGCGGGAAAAAGCTGGCGCGGTTTATTCGATTGGAACCGGCGTTATTGGGGGAAAGAAAATGCTCGGCGCTATTTCAGTTTACAAAGGAAACAATTCAAAAAATCTAAAAAGTCTGATAGATTCTGCGATTTTGTCATTTGATTCTGCAAAAACTTCCGGAAAGCTTGAGCAATACAAAAGCAAATACATAACGAGTCTATTCGCATCATCTCAAAACGCGTCTGGAATCGCGGAAAATATTGTTTCAAGCCTTGAGAATTACGGTTCAGAAAGCGCATATCTAAAACGCTCAGAAAAAGTACAGAAAGTCACAGCAAAGCAAGTGAACGCCGCCTATGAAAAATACATCAGAAAAGCAGCCGGCGTGCAAGGTTCATCATGGGTTGTTGTGAGCGGCGCGGAATCTGTAAAAACTTTCGGATTTTAGATTGTTATATATTCGTAGTTAGTCTTGTCAAGCGGAAATGACCTGATTTGCGCTTCAAGATTATCCTTTAATTTTTCGGTCACATAGGCACGGATTTGATTTAGCGCCGAAACGTGCGTGTCCATTCCGTACATCATGATTACGAGCAGCACTCCTGAAACCGCTTTGATTCCAGTAACTTTCACTGAAACAGGAACTTGCTTTCCAGAGAGAATCAGTGTCGCTTCTGAAATAAGCTGGTTCACAAAAACTTCTTTTGAAAGCGATGCGTTGAGTTTTACTGCGATTCCCGCATTGCTGATGTCGAGAAGTTTTGCCCGGAACATTTTTTGCTGCTTTGTGAACCAGTAAAGCTCAGTTTCCGTTGAATCTATGCAAGAAACCCGGACATACTTTCTCATTCCTTTAGCAGAAAGCTTGTCGAGAGATTTTACAAGTTCTCTTACAAGCTCTTCTGTTTCAAGCATTGAATAAAATCCTGCAGACAGTTTTAAATCTTTTGTGATTTCTGATTTTTTATTCTCTGCAATTGATTCTGAAAAAATTCCAAAGTCAAAATTCTGGAAAACTGAATTTGTCTCAAAAAATTTTATGAAATTATGCCAGCCTGTTTTGCTCAAGCCTGCATCGGGGCAGACAAAGCAAATTCCTTCCCGAACTTCTGAAAAAAGGCTTTTTGCATTTCTGTAATCCTTTAAGGCATAGACTTCATATTCCATTGTCTGAAGCCTGCCTATCACAAAATTTTCGATCGAAATTGTCGGATTGATAAAAAAGACCTTTCTTCCGGAAATCGATTTATTGTTATCTGTCATGAAAATTCTCCATAAAAATGCAAGAAGAAAATTTGCCGTTGCTGGCTAATTATTCAGTTTTATGCGCCACGAATGGCGCAAAGGTAACTCTAGGCGAGTTTGTCTCTTATTCCCAGCCGAATGTTGCAGGCGGCTTGTTTGTGGCGTCAAAATAAAGCGCGTCAACAAACGGGAGGGCAGCAATCTGCTTTACAATTTCCTTTAAAACGTCCATCGGAAGCCATGCAAAGCGCGCTGTCATTACATCTTCTGAGCAGACCGGACGCAGAACAAAGCTTGCATTTTCGGCGCTTGAAGCGTAAGGCAGGTCGATTGTCAAATGCTGGAAGATTGAATTGTAAAGAGAGTTTTTGTGGAGCTGTGTCAAAACAATATTGTCAACTTCGCGCAGCTGGTCAAGGCGGCGGCGGTCGCAGTATCCTTCCTGGAGCTTTAAATCTTCGTCCTTTAATTCAGGTTTTTGGTAAAGCTTAATTACAGTTCTGTTCAAGAACTGAGCGTCGTTTGTAATTCTTGTTGAACAGCTTTCAACTTTTTCGCGGATTTTCGGAATGTGATAAAATCCTTCGCCTTCGCTTCTGAATGTAAGGCAGGCCGGGAATCTGTAAGTTCTAAAGTCTCCCTGAACTCCAACTGAGCGCACCGGCAAAACTGAGCGTTTTAAGTCCTGTGTGCAGTGCGGGCAGAACTGGTCAATTACAACGTTGTCGAGTTCTTTTTTTGCCTTCTTTAATTCTTCCGCATCGCTTTCGCTAAATGAGCCGTCTGAGCACAAAACATTTATAGAAAGTCCTGGACCCGGGAACGGATGGCGCATTACAAGCTCGTCTGCAAGACCTAATTTTTTTCCGATCGCGCGGACTTCATCCTTGTAAAGGTCTTTTAAAGGCTCAATAATCATTCCCTGGGCAATAAGTTTCTGGATTCCGTCTACGCGGTTATGATGAGTTTTGATTGTTTTTGAATTTTTTGTTCCGCCGGACTCGATAATATCAGGGTAGAGAGTTCCCTGGGCAAGCATCCACTGGCTTTCGTCAAGATTCTGTTCCTTTACAAAAGCGTCGCGGACTGTAATAAAGTTTTCGCCGACTGCCATGCGTTTTTTCTGAGGATCTGTAAGACCTTTGATTGCTGCCAAGAAACTTTCCGAAGCGTCTTTTACGGCAAAATTCTTGAATCCGTGATCGTGGTAAGCTTTTTCAACATTTTTAGATTCATTTTTGCGCATAAAGCCGTTGTCAATGTGCAGGCCTAAAACTCTTTCTTGGCCTAAAGCCTTATTCAAAAGTGCAAAAGCCACAGTTGAATCAACTCCGCCGCTTAAAAACAAAAGAACGTTTTTGTCGCCTGCATCTTTTTTGATTGATTCAACAATATGATTTAAAACTGTGTCTTCATCCCAGTTCACTTCCATTCCGCAGATTTCCGCGAAATTCTGGAAGATTTTGTTTCCTTCCGGAGTGTCTTTCACTTCGCAGTGGCACTGAAGCGAAAATCTTTTCTTTGCAAGATTCTGAACTGCGGCATTTTTGCAGTCTTTTGTTGAGCCGATAACTTCAAAACCGTTTCCAGCTTCCAAAACTTCATCCTGATGGCTCATCCAGACCTGAGTTTCTTCGCTTATTCCCTTAAAAAGGGGAGACGATTTTCCTTTTTCAGTCTGAATCAAGGTTGCGTGTCCGAATTCTCCTGTTTCAGCCTTGCCGACTTTTCCGCCGCAGCTCTGCGCCATAAGCTGATGTCCATAGCAGAGTCCGAGAATCGGCAGATCAAGATTCAAGATTTCTTTATTGAATTCCGGCACATTTTCGTCGTAAACAGAAGCCGGACCTCCGCTAAAAACAACTCCTCTCGCATCTTCAAAAGCAGAAAGCGGAGCAGACGGAAGCGCAATTTCAGAATAAAAACCCATTGCGCGGAAGCGTTTTGCAATCAAATGGGCATACTGCGAGCCAAAATCCAGAACAACTATTTTTGAACGTGACATTTAAAATCTCCAAAATAAGCAGAATAAATTCAGAGAAGATTATACCGAAGTTTGCCAAAAAAAGAAACGATTGCTTTTCAGCGATTTTTTTGAAAGCGGGAAAGAACGCGCATTTTTTTATGCGTCTGTGATTCAAAACGTTATGAAAAAAATTTCACACCTGTCTAAAAAATTAGACAAAAAATGATTATGAGAGAAATATTATTATAAAAAGCGTGAAAAAATTTTTTTATGTGTTATAGAAAAATTCTTTTGTATCTCTTTGCAATACAAGAAAACATCCAAAATATTAGAAAAAATTCTTTTTTGGAGCTAAGGTTGGCACAGAATTTGCTAAATGATTTTTGTCTTCAATTTTGAAAAAATTACCGCATTTTTAGAGCAAAAAGGAAAGTTTATGAATATTTTGGAGCATTATGTTTGCCAGATTAGCAAGTTTAAGCTTTTGTCGGCTGAAGAGGAAAAAGAGCTTTCAAGAAAGATAAAAAAAGGAAGCCGGACCGCCGTGAACGAGCTGGTGAACTCAAATCTCAGGCTTGTTGTGAGCGTTGCCGGAAAGCTTGTGAAAAATTATAAGGTTTCGGTTATGGATTTGATTCAGGAAGGAAATTTGGGGCTTATGGCTGCCGCCGAAAAATTTTCGCACTCTTTTAACACGAAATTTTCAACTTACGCTTATCCATGGATTCTTCAATACATGTTGCGTTTCGTTCACAGCAAAAATTCGATGATTTCGATTCCCCAGCGAAAAGAAGTCCTTTTGAGAAATTGTTCAGAGGCGCAGAATTTGTTCGTCCAAAAATATGGAAGATTTCCGTCTAAGGATGAGCTTTGTTCAATTCTTAAGATAAAGAAAAGCGAGCTTGATGATATTTTTTCGTTTAATTTTTCTTTTACGAGCCTTGACGCTTTTTGCGGAGACGACAGCGACACGACTTTTGGAGAGCTTATTCCAGACTATACTTTTAATCCTGAAATTTCGCTCATGAAAAAAGAAAAAATCCGCCGCCTTCACGATTTGCTTTCCAGTCTTCCCGAAAAAGAACGCAAGGTGATTCTCGAAAGATATAATTTCCGTAAAAAAATTCATGAGCCGACTCTGCGTGAAATCAGCTGCGCGATTGGCGTTTCTGCGGAAACAGTCCGCCAGATTGAAATTCGGGCGCTGAAAAAACTCAAAGCGATTACGTGCGACCAGAAAAATTGCGAAGAATTTTTGGACTCCTATGAAATGACGGCTTGATTTTGCATCTTTGAAGTCTTGAAAAGTCCGATAATCAGAAAATTCTTAAAAATAGACATCGCCCGATAAAAAGTCTAAAATATTCGGACTTTATGGCTGTTACTAGAAAAACAAAATTCGCTGGGGAAAAAAAATCAAAGGCGGGCGCAAAATCAAGAAAAAGAAAGGCGAAAAAACCGAAGGTTATCCTTTCGACAAAAAAGGTCGCTGTTTTTTCTGCGTGCGTCTGCTGTTTTTGCGCGCTTTTTTTGGGATTGAGCGTTGTGCTTAATGGAAATCATGGAGATTCCGCTTCTGCGAAAAACGGGAATCTATCCGCGGTTTATGATAAAAAAAGTGAAGACGCTTTTGAAAAGTCTGTTGAGAATTCTAAAATTCAAAAAAAAGCGGAAAGTGATAATCATGCGACAAAAATTGTTGAGGTGCAGAAGAATTCTTTTGAGCAAAACGAAAATTCTGTCCAGAAATCGCTTGCTGGAAAAAAATCTTATAATGAAAATGTTTTTGCTGCGGATACGGTAAAAAAATCAGCTCAGAATCAAGCTCCGGAAAAAAACGGCTCTGCTTTAAAATCGCCGCAAAGCGAAAAAACTAAAAATTCTGCTGTGTCTTTGAATTCTTTATCGGCAAAAAAAGAAAATTTATCCCGAAATGCTGAAGGAACTGCAAAAAATGAAAAAACTCCACAAAGAGTTGAAAATATTGTAAAAAATGAAAAAGCTCCGCAAAAGCTCGAAAATGTTGCAAAAGCTGGAAAAGTTCCGAAAAAAACAGAAAACGTTGTTAAAGCTGAGAACGCTGTCAAAGTTGAAAACGTTGAAAAAGCTGAGAGCGTTTCGCGAAACATTGGGAACGTTGAAAATGCCGGAAAAACTGTAAAAATCGAGAAACCGGCGCAAAAAATTATTGCCGCTTCAAATCAGAATCAAAATGAGAACATACAGAATCAGGCGCTGAAAAATTCCCGGTTTGACATTCCGAAAGCTGTGGGCGGCGCGACTGTTGTTATTGTGATTGATGATGCCGGGCGCAGCGTGGAAAATGTGAAACGTTATGTGAATTTGCCTTTTCCGCTGACGATTGCGGTTCTTCCGAAGCTTGCCAACAGCCGGGAATGCGCCCAAATTTCAAGAAATCTTGGAAAGGAAGTGATTCTTCATCAGCCGATGCAGTCGGTGAATCATAGTCTTGATCCGGGACCGGGAAAAATCACTGTTGATATGAGTTTTGCGGAAATTTCTTCAATCATAAAAGAAAATCTTGCGTCTCTTGGGCCTGGCGTAAAGGGGATGAATAACCATGAGGGAAGCGAAGTTACTGGCGATGTCCTGAGAATCGGGGCAGTTTTGGACGCTTCCGCTCCATTCAAAAACGGGATTTCGGCAAGCTCAACCGCCGTTTTTGAA
>CAVDRA010000048.1:0-9751 GCA_963611155.1 bacterium
AGTCAGTAGTTGCGAGTGCTTCCGGGATTGATTCAATTAAAATTCTGTCGGCAGGGGTGATTCCCTTTTGAACGAGCGCACTGAAACCGCCGATAAAGTTGATTCCGAGTTCTTTTGCGCATTTGTCGAGGGTGCGGCAGTATTCAACATAAGATTTTGCATTGCTTGCTCCTGCAACGAGCGCGATTGGAGTTACTGAAATACGTTTGTTGATGATTGGAACTCCGAATTCTTTTTCTATGTCCTGACCGACTTTTACAAGGTTGCCGGCCTTTTTCATGATTTTGTCGTATATTTTCTGATTTGCTGTTTTAGCATCTGAATCTGCGCAGTCTAAAAGCGAAATTCCCATAGTAATGCAGCGCACATCGAGCTTTTGCTGCATGAACATATTTACTGTTTCCTGAATTTCTACAGGTGTAAAGAGCATAATTCCTCCAAATTAGGCGCCGCGCCGCTTTGCCGCTGATTGGCGGGCTATGTGCGCAAAATCTTCCTAACGCAGGAACAATTCTATCTTAAATGACCTTGTTGTTCAAATAAATGTCGTTTTTTCACACTTGACGGTCTCGGGTCCAACCTTTATTATTAAAAGGTCATTTCCATATTTAGGAGTAAAAAGTATGGCTTCAGCTTCAACAACAAATAAAAAATCAGATTTTGATAATCTTCCAATCGCAGTTCAAATGCTTCTTGGAATTCTTCTTCTTCTTGCAATCGCTGCAATCGGATTCGGTGTATTCCTTGCAGTTGACTTGCTTCTTCTTGATTTTGATCCAGTTGGAAAATTGGTAGGACTTATCTCTGGTCTTTTTACAAAAGGCGCTTAAGTTTTTGCTTTGTGTTTGAAAACGCTTCAGTTTTATCTGAAGCGTTTTTTTTATTTAACAATGTTGACGCCCTGTAAATTTAAGCAAAATTTTCATTGCGGCTATAACATAAAATTTCTTAAATGCTATAGCGCAAGGTAGAAACGATTTTATTTTTGAATAATTTTATACATTTTTTCTTCTCCCGGATGAAGCTCCAGAATGTGTTTTTCGCAAGGCAAGGTTTCTGTCGGATCATGTGTTACATGAAGCATAGTTGTTTTTCCTGTTTCTGCGATTGTCTCAAGAAGATCGAGAATTTTTTGTCTGTAAGATTCGTCAAGGCCGTGGCAAGGCTCATCGAGAATCAGAATTTTCGGATTTTTTACGACTGCCCGCAAAATCAAAACCGCGCGCTGTTCTCCGTAGCTCAGGCTGTTAAAACTGTCGTGCTCGCGGCCTTCAAAACCTGCGAGTTTTAGCCATTTAGCCGCGGCTGAAATTTCGATGTCGGTTTTTTTCTCGTAAAGCCCGATTGTGTCATGAAATCCTGAGATTATCACGCTTTCAAGATCTGTGCTTCCTACCATTCGATATTCAACATGCCATCTGTAGCTTACTATTCCGAGATTTTTCTTGATGTCCCAGATTGTTTCGCCTGTGCCCCGCTTTCGTCCGAAAAGCCACACGTCATTTGCGAAAACCTGCTTGTTGTCGCCTGTGATAAGCTCAAGAAGAGTGGTCTTTCCAGAACCGTTTGGACCCCTTATAAGCCAATTTTCGCCTGAAAGAACGGTCCAGCTGAAATTTTTTAGAACTTCGCGCCCGTCCCAGCCGACATTTACGTTGTTCATTTTTACAAGAGCGTTTTTTCCGTCACTTTCGCCAGATTCTTCATTCTGCAAAACTTTTGTGCCGTTTTGAATATCCTTTAGCTCATTTATGAATTCTGTTTTTTCAGCGCTGCGGGTCTTTGCTTTTTCCTCGCCGCGTTTTTCTATTGTTTTTTTGTAGTCTGAATGTGTTCCGCAGAAAGAAACCTCATTTTCTGTGAATTCAAGAACATTTGTGATTGTCTCGGGAATTTCATGGTAGCGTTCCATTCCTAGAATTATGCTTGTTTCTGGGAGAGTGTTGTTTTTCTGTTTTCCGACAATTGTCTGGAAAAAATCAAGGAGAATTGAGCGGCTTTGCGCATCTAGTCCGGCGAACGGATCGCTAAGAATAAGAAGATGTTTTTTGCTTAAAAGAGCGCGGCATAAAAGCGTTCTTCTGATTTCGCCTGTTGACATGAATTTGAGTCCGCGGTCGAGGATTTTTTCAACGCCGCAAAGTTTTACTTCCGGAAGTGTCTCAAGTCTTTCTGCGATTTTTGGAAGCGGCTGGTTTCTGTGTTTTTTGTCAGGCCCGCCTAAAACTTCACATATGAACCGTCTTCCTGTTCTGCCCTCGTCGATTTTTCCGATATACTCGCTTTCGTCCAGTTCGCGCTCTTCCTGGATAATGCGTGCGGCGCGTTCAAGAGAGACGGTTTCGCTTGAATTTTCGAATTTGCTTGAATAAGCTCCAGTCGAGTCGTTCGGGATTATCTGGTTTTCGCCTGCAAGCGCGCTTAAAAACGAGGCTTTTCCGCCGCCGTTTGGACCGATTACAAGCCAGGATTCGCCAGGATTCATTTGCCAGCTTAATTTTTTGATTATTGTTCCGTGCAGATTTTGAACACGGCAGTTGTTTATATAAATTAAAGAGTCTTTTTGCATAATGAAAGAGTATACCCAAGCGCAGTTCTATTTTCAATTTTGACATTGATTTTTCAGGTGTTTTCTTGCTTGCGGGCTTTTTTTCATGGGAGAGAATGTGTATTTTGAAGATTTGCCTGCCGGGAAAATTCCTGCTTGCGGGCTTTTCCGCTGGAAGAAAATCTTACGCCAGATAGTAGCGGCGTGCCAGTTTTTGGCACGTTGCGAAGTGAAGCGCAGCGGAGCGTAGCAATGCAACCGCGGATAGCTGGGCATTGTATTGAACATTTGCGCTGTCGGCCGGCGTTTTTTGCTTTAGGAAAATTCCGTCCTGAAAAATCATCTTTTATAATTTAACAGGAGCAAAAAAAAGCGCGAAGCGGAATCCGGCGGAAACTGATTCAAAATAGCCTGAACCAAAATGTTTCCGCAGCAGAAATCAGACTTTGAAGAGGTCGATTTGGCTTCCGATTTGCTGGATAGATTTTTTCATCGTGCCTGAAATCTCGCCGAGTGTGCTTCCGTTTCTGTCGATAAGATCTGCGTCTGAATGAATTTTCTGAACGCTTTGCTTCATTGCGTCTGTTGCGTTGTTGAGCTCGTGGACAGAATTCAAAATCGCTTTGTTTCCAGAAGACATTTGCGAAGATGCGGAGCGGACTTCGAACGTTGCATCGTTTACGATTTTAAGCGCGTCTGTAATCTGCCTGCTTCCGATTTCGCTTTCTTCCATTGCGGCTTTGATTTGTTCGATTAGCTGGTCGGTAGATTTTATGTTCGAGCTTACGTAGCCGAATGCTTCTTTTGCCTCGCTCGATGATGCGACAACGGTTACGATTGAGTTCTGAATTTTCTTAAGCTCCGCGCCGATTGCTTTTGACTGCTTCGCTGAATTCTCAGAAAGGTTTCTGATTTCGTCTGCGACAACACTGAATCCTCGGCCTGCTTCTCCTGCGTGCGCGGCTTCAATTGCGGCATTCATTGCAAGAAGGTTTGTCTCGCTTGCGATTTTGCTGATTGTGGTGTTAGCGTTAAACAGAATTCGGCTTTGCTCTTCGATTTCTTCGATTTGCGCGTTGACAATATTCTGTTTTTCAATTCCGCTGTTTGTGTATGACTCAAGCTCATTGAACGCGTTTGCCATTTGCTCAGTGCTTTTTGAAACGGAATTTATGTTTCCAAGCATTTGCTCGATTGCCGCGCTTGCCTGGTTTACACCTTCAGATTGGTTTTCAATCATCTTGTCTAGGCTTTCAATGTTTTGCGCAATCTGGGTCACAGAAGAAACTGTGTCGGAAACGCTAATGCTTTGGCTGTCAATCTGGGAAGTGACGTCAGCGATATTTGATGAGATTTGGTTTATTGACGAATTTGTCAGGCGAGTTGTGTTTTGCATATTCTCGTCAACTTTTTGCAGCGCTGACTTTGAATTTTTTATTTCGCTTATGATTATCCGCAGATTCTCGATGAATGTGTTGAATCCCTGTACAACACCGCCGATTTCATCTTTTGACTTGATGTCGAGACGTTTCGTAAGATCCGCATCCCCTTTTGCGATGTCGTCAATGGAGCTGTTAAGAACTTGAAGAGGCCTTAAAAGACGCGGCATATAAATCGCGATGAAAATCATAAGCACCAGCACGATTATTGCGCAGCATCCGATAATGTTCACCTGGGTTTTGTTCGACAATTTTACGACTTCGGTTTCTGGAATAGAAAGCGCAAAAGTCCATGAGGTTCCTGAAATCGGACCATAGAAAATGTATTCAGTCTCGTTTGTGTTTGTGTTTTCAAGCTTTTGCGAGCCGTCGAATCCCATTGCGATGTTCTCTTGCATTTCCATGTTTCCGATAATGCCCGAAGTTTCGTCATCTAGGTGGGAATAGTTTTTCATGATTTCAGCTTCATCTTTGTGCGCTATTATTGTTCCGTTGCCGTCAAGAATGAAAACATATCCTTGCATGCTTGCGTCGATTTTTGAAGTTTCAGTGTGAAGAACTTCAAGCGGAAGCGCACCGACAATGAGACCGAACAAAGTATTGTTTTTGTCTGTGATTGGCATTGCAAGATAGAAAAGGTAATCGCCCGTCTCAAGCGATTTCTGAGGATTTGAAACAAAAGATGCCTGGCCTACTTCTATGATTTCTTTGTAATACTGGTAATGTTTGCAGCTGTAAGAATGGCCTGTTGATGTGTATGCCATGCCGTCGATTCCGGCAACTGCAACAAAGTCAAAATCTTCGCCGATTAGCTGCTGATTTTCGAGCATGAATTCGCCGATTCCCACAATATCTCCATTAAGCGCCGCTTCGCAGCGGGTGAGAATCCGCAGATCCTTAAAGCAGCTTTCGAGCCAGTAAGAAAGAGAAGTGATTGAGCGCTCTGCAATTGTTGTGCTTAGTTCTGTGTATGATTTTAAATTATCGCGCCTTGTTGTAAATCCCAAGACAACTGTAAGCGCTGTAAAAAAGATTATCAGCAAGAAGAAAATCGAAATTTCGAGCTTAAAAGCAAGCGTGTTAGTAAATTTTCGTTTGATTTTCTTTGGTTTTTGAGTTTTTGTTTTGCTTTTAGATTTAGTTGAACTAAAGATTTTCATAATGCCCTCGTACTTCATTGAGCAGAAAATAATAAATGCTTTTGTCTTGAATTAGCAGATTTTATGTTTTTGCTCCTATAAAATCTGCTCGGTAAAGTATATTATCACCTAAAATGCAGACACAATCAATTTATAACAATAAATTTTTGTTTAGTAAATTCACAATGTTTGAATTATAACAGGAGATAAATTTTAGATTATATGATATGCATGAAGACTTTGCGCAAAATATCGTGAATGTTTTTATCAGCATGTCTGATTGTCAAAATTACTAAAAAAGTTTCGAAAAATGAGAAAATCAAAAGGCCACGCGCTTAATCTTTTTTTGATTGGCATGGTAATTGTTGCTGCGGGATGTTTTCTTCCTCTTTCTTCAAGCAAAATTTTTGGAGGAAGATCGAGCGCGTTTGATGTGATAACTTCAGGCGGAAGCTTGGAGCGATTCTTGCTTTGCTTGGCGCTTTTGCGGGAATCATTTTTACTTTTGTCGCTGTGAAAGAAATCCCAGTCAGGCTGATTTCGCTGATTGTTTTAATCGCAGGCGGAATTTATGTTCTTGTAAATTATCTTAATATCGGCGGTCTTGGAAAAAGCATTGTGAAAGGCTTTGAGAGTGCCACACAGACTGGGCCTGGAACCGGGCTTTTTGTAATTATTGCCGGCTGGATTGTGGCTGTTGCCGGATATATTAAAAGCCGCGGCTGAATCTAAAAAGAAGATTCCGTTTTAGGCGGAATTTTCTTTTTGCGGTTTTTATTTTAGATTAGTAATGAGGCGGCTTCCGGTTTGGAATTTCCAGATTTTCTGACAAGTCCCTTATTCTGCTTGAAAGAATTTTGTTTTCTTCCCTAAGAATTGCTATTTGCTTTGCCGCTTCAACAGCCTCTTCCTGAAGTTTTTGAATGAAGTCGTCCATATAGGCGATTTTTGTTTCAAGCATTATGAATTTTTCTTCTGTTTCTTTTTCCATTTTTCGCTTTTTTTTATTTCCTGTTAAGAATTTTCAGCCTGAGACTGTGCTCTTAGCTGTTTTTGTCTCTCAAAATCGCGTTTTACACGGTCGGCGAAAAGCTTGTTCTGATCGGTCCTTTCAGGCGCGCTAAAAGCCGGTCCGCCGTCGTTTTCGTTTATCCTGTAGATTTTTGTTGAGTCTGAGCTGTAGGCCGGACTTTTCTGATCGTTTATCCACCAGTCAAGGACCGCGATAATACAGAGCGCGTATTTTATGAGATTCGCGTTTGTCGCGGCTGAGTCAGTCTGCTTTTTTGCTCCGAGAAGAACGTCCATCCGCTTTGAGACCGGATTTGAAATGTCGAAGCGGTATTTTTCCCAGGGGTTTGAAATTCCGAAGACAATGCCTTTTTGAGCCGTCGCGCAGTCGATGCTTTTTGCTACTTCTCTGAAAAAGTTCAGAAGGAAGGTGCTTCTCAGGCACAAAGGGCGGTAAGGGCTGTCATTTTTCGGCTTTTCAAGGAGAAGCTGGTCGAACGAGAAATGCGGCAAAAAATTGTATTTTGTCTGCCATAAAAGCGAGGTGATTATTTTTTTCCCGAAAAGAGACGACTTGAAGTCTCCCTGGCTGTATTCGTTGTTTACCAAGTCTTTGATTTGGTCGGCATAATTTTTTTCGAAAAGGACTTCGCGGTATAAAGACCATTCTCCGAGAACCGATGAAAGCTTGTCGTTGTTGTCCATACTGACATTTTCTTCTGTGAAGACAACGTTTCTGCAGCCCTGAAAAATGTCTTCTGTGATTTTAAGCAAAGTGATTGTGATTTGAAGCGGATTTTCAGGGGCGAGCATATTGTATCCGTCACGGAACTGATAAAGCGGCTGAAAATACGGATACATATCAGGAAAATTCCTAAGATTCAAAAATCCGGCTTCAGGAAACATTGTGTCCAAAAGTTTTAATCCTGTGTTGACCAAGCTGTTTTTTTTGCTTTCTTCTTTCTCTTTTTTCCGTTCAGATTCCTTTTCCTCTTCTTTTTTTTGCGGTTCTGATTTTATTTCCTGCTTTTGCTCTTCATGCCGGGCTGCTTTTTTGTTAGGCAGCAGAAGATCGAATTTTGAAAGCTCCAGAAAATTTAGAATGTTAGATGATTGCGTTAGGAAAAAATCCTGGAAATAGTCAAACTTGCTCGAGCTCATTCTCATTAAAAGCGGGTAAAGTCCTCTTATAATCTGGCTGTAAGCGTAAAACCATTCGGTTATTGCTCCCTTGCAGAATGTAAGGGCTTTTTGCTGGTCAAATTTCGGATATTTTGTCAGGTCGCTGTAGATTTCCTTGAAAATGTTGGAAATTTTTGTTTCTCCAAGATAGTAAATCTTGATGAGGTCGCGATAAATCGATTTTACAAACGGAATCATCATTGCGACTGTGGTTGTGTCGGCGGCGTCCTGAAGAGATAGCGCGATTGCCTTGATTTCGTGTGTCTTCCAGCTTCCGACGGTTTTTAGAATCCGGAATTTATCTTCCTGGGACGTTATGATTTTTGACTTGTATGTTTCCGGCGCAATCTGAATCAGCGATTTTACGCTTGCGATAAACGCCTGAAGATGCTCAACATGCTTTTGAATGTCATACTCGACAAAGCTTCTGCGGACAAGCTCAGTTCCGTTTTTCTTGAAATGGCGCATGAAATTGAACAATCCGTAGTTCGGCTTGATTTTAAAGTCCTCGCTCATCATCAGACGGTCCATAAGAGCTTTTTCTTTGCTTGAAATTTCCGGAAGATTAAAAATATTGCGGGTCTGTTTTTCATTGACCGCATAGCCGTATTTATTTCCTTTTTTCGCATCTGCGGGCGAGTCATTTTTGGCGCTTGAAAATGTACCTACAACGCTTGAAGCTGTTTTTCCGACAGCTCTGTGTGAATATTCTTTTGCTTTTGGAAAACTTGAATAGTCAATCGGGGCTGATTTTTCAGTGAAAATTTCGCCGCCGAGCTTTTTCATCATTTTCTGGGCTTCGTTTTGGTCAATCGGTCCGATATTTCTTCTTGTCTGGTCTAGCGTGCCCGGTTCCCATTTTGCTTCCGGCTTTTTAGGTGCTGTGTATTCTTCCATGTTTTTGCCTCGGTTTTTGTCCGTTTTGACAGAGAAATTTCATTTTGAAAAAATTATTTTTATGCTTTCTTCAAAATTTTACATTCTGAGAATCTGTTTTTTTGCGATTCCTTCAAAATTATGCAGGACTATTTTCTCGTCATTTTTTGTTTTTATTACGCCTTCGAAAGTGCCATAGATTGTGTTCAGCTGCGTTCTGAGCAATAAAAACGAAATGTCCCTGTAGACGCTGGAATTCGGCGTGAATGTCAAATCAATCATGTTTTCAAAATCCTGAATAATCCATTCCTTGTTCAGACCGAAAGGATGTGTGATTTTGACCGGAGGAAGCAGAGTGTAGTTTCCGTTCACGCAAAGAATGTTTCCATTTAGATTTTCGGAATCTATAGCATTTTCTTGCGATGTAAATATCTGAAAAGAGAATTTTTTTCCGCCGGTTTCGCCTGCGGCTGCCACAAATTCTGAATTTGTGTGAAAATTATAATAAGCCCTGTTCACGCAGAAAAGCGCGTTGCCCTCTGTGTCCTCCATTGTTGCGGCTTCATTGCTTCCTGCTTTTTCAAGAGTGAGCGCTCCATGGATAGAAGGCGTTGAAAGATAATTTGCCATGCAGCGTCTTTTTGACGGAAAAGGAACAACACTGTAAATTTCGTTTATGTTGGGATTTGAATAATGCGCGATAAAAGCCGCATTTGCCGAAGGCCGCGAAGAGTCTCCTTTCAGATTGAAAATCATTGAAATTCTGTCGTGCTTGTGATCCCAGCTTATTCTGATGTATCTGTGGCGGTTAAAACTTGCGCAGAATCCGTTTTTCATATTATGCGGAATGAATCTTCTGCGCGGTCCCATGAATGAGCGGTATGCGTATTTTCTGCCGTTTTCTTTGTTCCAGAAAGTTACATCTGCGAATCCGAAAATCTTGTGGTCAAAAAAATCAACAGTCCCGATGTAAGGTCCGATGTTGAAGAGAAACATGAGAGAGCTTTGAATACGCAGATTCGTTAAAAGAACTGGAAGCGGCGAGCCTGTAAAAGGACCCCTTACTCCTCGAATATCCAGCTTTTCCGGGCAGCCTTCAAATGCGCCGAAATTTATTTTTCCATTGTGAACAATTTTGTCTGGCGCAGGCGACGTGTTGCGGGTGTACATTTTATTCATTATAGCAAGCAAAATGTAAAAATCCAATAACACTTTTTTAATGTTGAGAAAACAGTGATTTAGTCGTAAAATTTGCTGAATTATTAAATTAGCCTGAAATTCTTATTCTCAGGCTTTTTGAAAATATTCTAGGCTCGAAAGCTGAAATGACATTTTTTGCATCTTGGAGGAAGCTTATGGCAGTAACTCTTTATTCACTAGGCGCGGCGCAGGAAGTAACCGGCTCTAAGCATATTTTTGAAATTGACGGCCGTTCATTTATGATTGACTGCGGGGCATTTCAGGGAAAACGCGCGGAAGCCGATGAAAAAAACCGCACTTTTCAAATTCCTGTAGATAAAATCGAATCAGTGATTTTAACCCATGCTCATTACGAT
>CAVDRA010000049.1:0-9431 GCA_963611155.1 bacterium
GCACCCTCATGCTTCACAGAACCCAAAAGTAATTGAGTTGTAATAGGAGTCGGTCATGGCAGTAAAAAACATTGCAATCGGAACAGGTAGAAGAAAGACTTCAGTTGCCCGCGTTTTTGTTCGTGAAGGCTCTGGAAAAATCGTTGTAAACGGAAAAGATGTTGCAGAATACTTCCCAACAGAGGCTATGGTTCGCACAGTTCATCAGGCATTGTTCGTAACAAAATACGAGAATAAATATGATGTTTTAATCAATGTTCAGGGCGGCGGATTGAAAGGACAGGCTGCTGCTTGTCTCCATGGACTTTCACGCGCTTTGCTCCAGGTTGATCCTGATACACGCGCTTCTTTGAAAGCAAACGGCTTCCTTACACGCGACAGCCGCATGGTTGAAAGAAAGAAGTATGGCCAGCGCGGTGCTCGCCGTCGCTTCCAGTTCTCAAAACGCTAGTTCTTATTTGCTTGCGTTTCAACAGGAAACAAGAAAGTCAGCAGAGATGCTGGCTTTTTTTTATTTTAAAGGCGTTTTTTGAATAGTTAAATCAAAAAAATATTTTCGTTATAGAATAAAATTATGGAAAACAGCTTTGATGAGTCAGAAAATTCTTTTGCAGAAGACGATCTGACAGAGAGCGTAAAAGCGGCCGCTATAAAAGCGTTGAATTCGCTTGCGAGAACCGAGCAGTGCCGTGCTTCTCTTGAAAGAAAACTGTCTCAAAAAGATTTTTGCAAGGAAGACATTTCTGCCGCTCTCGATTATCTTGAAAAACGAAATTTTCTCAGCGACGAGCGTTACGCGTCTCTTTGGGTGAGAAATCATTGCTCGCTGAAATTTCATGGAAAAATCCGGCTGATGAACGATTTGCTTTCTCGCGGCGTCAAAAAAAATGTGGCTGAAAAGGCTGTCTGTGAATATCTTGAGCAAAATCCAGAAATCGAGCTTTGCCGGAAAGCCTACGAAAGATATTTAAAACAGGGAAAATCTCCTGAAAAAATTCTAAAATCTTTGGCACAAAGCGGTTTTTCGTATAATATGATTCAAAAAGTTTTAAAGGCGGATGGCAATTATGCAGCAAAATGATGACAAGGCGGTTGTTTTTTCGGCTCTTGAAGTTTCAAATATTTGCGGTGTTGTAAACCAGACTGCGATCAATTGGATAAACAACGGCTACTTGAAAGCTTTTAAAACTCCAGGCGGACAGTTCAGAATTTATCCTGATGACTTGGTTTCGTTTATGAAGCAGCGGAAAATGCAAATCCCTGAAAATCTGCTTTCATTGTGCAAGTCCAAATTCGTGGAAAAAACACTTTTGATTGTTGATGATGACAAAGGCTTGAATTCTGTAATTGCGAAATTTATCGGGAAGAAAATTCCAGACGCTGAAATTTACCAGGCGTTTGACGGTTTTGAGGCAGGGGCGCTGATGACGGAAAAGAGACCGTCTTGTTTTATTTTGGATTTGAATCTTCCCGGAATTGACGGTTTTGACTTGTGCCGGCGGATTTTTGAGAGCGAGCGTTATGGAAATCCTGAAATTATTGTGGTTACGGCCCTTGATGATCCTGAAACAGAGAGAAAAGTGAAAGAGCTTGGAGTCGCAAGTTTTTTGAAAAAGCCTCTTGATTTGGGAATTTTGTCGGGACTGGTTTCCCATGCTTTTGGACTGTAGATTTTATGAAATTTATGAAACGCGGAAATTCAATCTTTGCTGTGATTTTTTCTTGGACTGTTTTTTTTCAGCCGGTTTTTGCGCAGAATGCCTCAAAAAATTCTGCGGTTTCAACGGGAACAACAGCAAAAGGCGCGCTGACTGCGGCTGCAAACAAAAAATCTCTTGAAGAGGCTATTTCTTATTTAAAAAAAACTTCTGGCTTAATGACCGTCGCGTCGGAAAAACGGGCGACACTTGCGATTTTGGCAGGAATTGAAGAGCAGAGCGGAAATTATTCTGAGGCGCAAAAACATTATGCTGCAGCCGCCGGAATCAGCGGAAGCTCGAATATGCCTGCCGGAATTCCTAACAAAAGCTCAGCCCAGCTTGTGATTGATGCGGTTCGATGCGCTTTGAGCGCAGGCGATTATTCTACAGCGGACAGTTACTTGAATTCTTCCGTGCGAAATTCCAGGGAAGAGGATGTTGTGGCTCATGTAAAACTTTATGAGCAGTGGAGCGCGCTTTGCAAGGCGAATTCAATCGATGATACATCTGATCCGCTTGCAATCTTAAAAACATATTCATCCTTGGATTCTATGAAAAGCGTGCGCCCTTCAATTTTGCTGACTCTTTGGCATTTGACTGGTTCTGGCGAATATTCAAACCGGCTGAAAAATGAATTTCCAAAAAGCATGGAGACCGCTGTTGTAAAAGGCGAAATTCAGGTTTTGCCGTCGCCTTTCTGGTTTTTTGTTCCGCGCGGAGGCTCTGACATTCCTGATCTGGATATTGGAAAAACTGAAATTTCAGCTAAAAATGAAAATCAGAAAGACAATTCTAATGAAACTGATTCTTCAAAAAATAACGCGGGCAAGGCTGAGAAAATTGTAAAGCAGCAGCTTGGACTTTTTAGGGACAAGTCAAATGCGCAAAGTCTTTTTGATAAAGTGAAGCAAAAAGGTTTCAGCCCTGAAATTGAAACCGAGATACGCCCGAGCGGAACCACGTATTATCTTGTTGTTGTGCCTGAAAACAAGGAAAACACGATGGGAAAATTGCTGAAAACGGCAGGCTTTGAATGTTATCCGCTGTTTGAAGAATGAAAGTCGCAGTGTGTAAAACTTATGCCGGATTGGAGCAGCGCGCTGACGGCGCGTTATTTTTCGCAGGCGAGCTTTCGAGACAAGAAAAATAATGGAGCGGATGCGGAACTGCGGAAAGCCGGGCTTGTAACCAGTTTTTGCGGGCAATTTCCGCATTGGCGGCTCAGGAAAAACTTCATCCAAAAAAAGATTGAATTTTCAGTTGTATTCTTGTAAGATATGTTTCATATTGAAAATGACATTTTTTCGGTTTTTGTCGAAATAAAATATTGTCAAAATGGAGAAAAAATATGGCAAAAAAATACGCGTTTTTGTTTCCAGGACAGGGAGCTCAGGCTCCAGGAATGTTGAAAGATGTTGCGGAAAATTCGAAGTCAGCAGAAAAAGTGATTGATGATGTTTCTTCACTCATCGGGCTTGATATGAAAAAATTGATGTGGGAAAGCAGCGCGGAAGAGCTTAGCCGCTCTGACAACTCACAGATTGCGATTACAACAGCGAGCATTGCTACAATGGCTGCTTTGAAAGACAAAGAAATTGAACCTAGCGCAGTCATGGGATTTTCACTTGGAGAATTTCCGGCTTTATATGCGGCTGGCGTCTTGAGCTTTGAAGATGTTATAAAGGTTGTCCGTCAGCGTGGCTTGATTATGCAGAAAGTCTGCGAGAAAATCGCCGCTGAAAACGAGGGTCATGCTCCTGGAATGAGCGCAATTCTTGGTCTTGCCCCTGAAAAAGTCGTCGAGATTGCGAAAAGCATAAAAGACGCTTATGCGGCAAACATGAACAGTGTTAAGCAGACTGTAATTTCCGGCACTTTTGATGCTTTGACTCAGGCTGAAGAGAAAGCGAAAGAAGCTGGCGCACGCCGTGCTGTAAGGCTTCGCGTTGCAGGTCCTTTCCATTGTCCTCTTATGCAGGAGGCTGCCGACGAGTTTGAAAAGGTCCTTAAAGATGTAAAATTTAACGACCCTAAAATTCATCTTTTCTCGAATGTTACAGGAAAAGAGGTCGTTCATGGAGAGGAGGCAAAATCAAGCGCGGTTTTGCATTTGACACATCCTGTTTTGTGGACTGACGAAGAAGCGGTTCTCGCAAATATTATCTCTGTTGAAGGCGGAATTGAAAACTGGGCTGTTTACGAAGTCGGTCCTGGAAAAGTTTTGAGCGGCCTGTGGGGACAGACAGAATTCGGAGCGAGCCTTGCCGCTTTGCCGGTAAATACTCAGGAAAATTTAGCGGCGCTTTAATCCGAAAAACTGAATTGCAAGTCCGGATTTTTTTGCCTGGTATTTTTATTTTATCGGGCGCTCCGGCACGAAGTGCCGTCGGGCTATCCATGGCTCCGGCTTTCGCCTCCGGTGCTTCGCACTTGCTTGCGCAACCATTCCTGGCCCAAGCGCATGAAAGCTCGCAGGCCAGCCGTTGTGCATGGTTGGAAAAATCTAAAAGCTGAAATAAAAATTTTGGCTTTTCAATTAAGGAAAATTTATGAAATTGCTTGAAAATAAAAAAGCTCTTGTTACAGGTTCTTCCCGCGGAATCGGACGTGGAATTGTAGAAGCTTATCTTAAAAACGGCGCTGAAGTTTGGGGGCTTTGCTCAAAGCCTAGCGCGGCAAAGGAAGATCTTGAAGCTCTTGCAAAAGAAAACGGCGTGGCATTTCACGAGATTTACGCTGACGTTGGAAACGCTGAGCAGGTTTCAGAAGTTGTAAAAGCTGCTTTGGCAGAGTCCAGCGGATTTGATGTTCTTGTGAACAATGCTGGAATTACACGCGACGGGCTTTCGTTCAGAATGAAAAAAGCTGACTGGGATGACGTTCTTAGAATCAATTTGACTTCGGCTTTTTTAATCTGCCAGATTGTCTCAAACGATATGATTAGAAAGCGCGCGGGCTCAATTATCAATATGTCTTCGATCGTCGGAATCCACGGAAACGGCGGACAGGTCAACTATGCTGCTTCAAAAGGCGGACTGATTGCCTATTCAAAATCTTTGGCGCAGGAAGTAGGAGGCCGCGGCGTGCGTGTAAATGCGATTGCGCCTGGTTTTATTTCGACAGACATGACAAAAGTTTTGAAAGAAGATCTCCAGAAAGCGATGATTGAAAAAATTCCTCTTAAACGCGCTGGAACTCCAGATGATATTGCGAACGCGGCTTTGTTCCTTGCAAGCGATTTAAGCTCATACATCACAGCGCAGGTAATCGGCGTTGACGGCGGAATGGGCGCTTAATTTTCTGTCGGCTGTCCAAAATGCTGGGCAGCCGCATTTTTTTTGTCCGAAATAAATTCAAAACGGCATTTTTTTATAAATTTCGAACCAACAGCGGCGTAATTTTACGAAAATTAGAATTCTGTAAAATCTTATAAAATCTCCACAGTCGAGCCGGCGTTTGTCTTGTTTACCTTTATGCTTGACTTTATGTCTGGAAAATCCTCCATTTCGCTCACATGGCTAATCATTCCAATCATTTTTGTTTCGCTAAGCTCCGTCAGAACAGACATCGCTTTTTCAAGAGTTTCAGGATCGAGCGTGCCGAATCCTTCATCTATAAAAAGCGAATCCAGCTGAATTCCGCCGCTTGAATTCTGCACGACGTCGGTCATTGCCAGCGCGAGGCTTATGCTTGCCTCAAAAGTTTCGCCGCCGGAAAGCTCTGCCGGATCTGAAAATTTTCCCGTGTGGCTGTCGAAAACTTGCAAGTCGAGTCCTTTAAAACCGTTTCCTGAAGGAATGTCATCTTTTTTCAGTTCAAAAGAGAATCTTCCATCTGAAATTTCAAAAAATCTTTTTGATGCAAACGCGACAACCTGTTCAAAATACATTGCGAGCGCCCATGCTTCAAAGCGAATTTTCTTAGGATTTTTTCCTGACAAATCATCATTCAGCGTTTTTAGCGGCTCGCTTTCTTTTTCGAGTTTGTCCAAATTGCTTTTTGCGGCTTTAACTTTTTCAAAATCGCTTTTGAGATTCGTATGTTCCGCCTTTTTTCCGTTTAAGATTTTCCGGTTTTCGCCGTATTCTCTTAAAAGCTGAGTTTCTGCCGTTTCTAATTCACAGATTTTTTTCTGGATATTTTCTGAAGAATCAAGATTTTTGCTCTCGCCGTTTTTCACAGCTGACTCTGCAGATTTTAGGCTGGAGAAAAAATCATTGTACGATTTTCTTGCGGATTCAATTTTTTCGCTTTCTGCAAACGCCGATTTTGCTTCTTCTTCTGTCGCAAAAACGGATTTTTTGATTTTTTCGCTCAGTGTTTTCTCTGTGGCGAGCAATTTTTCGGTTGCCGTTTTCAAATTTTTCTGACATTCATCGAGTTTTGTCGCTGATTTTTCTTTTTTGGTTTCTGCATTTTTGAATTTTTCTTCCCAGTCTTCAAAAATTCTTGTGTTTTTTTGAAGATTTTCTTGCAGCGAATCGCGTTTAAAGACAACATTTTCAAGCGGTTCTCCAAGCAGTTTTTCAAGATTTTCGCGGTTTGTCTTTGCTTCAAGATAATTTTTTTCTGTTTCCGCAGCTTTTTCCTTGATGTTTTCTTTAATTTTTTCAAGTTCTGAGAGTTTTTTTCCGATTTCCTGAATTTTTTTCAGATCATTTTCCAAATTTTTGATTTCACCTGCTTTTTTCTCAAGCTCGTTTTCAACATCTTCCGTTTTTCGCTCTGTCTTTATTTCTTGAATTTGTTTTTTTGCGTTTCCAATTTTTTCTAAAAATTTTGAGATTTCGCCCGCATATGAAGTGATTAAATGCTGAATCGAATCGAGATTTTCTTTTAAAGTCTTAATTTGCTCGTCATAATCCAAAAGCCCTTCCGGTTTTTCTGCTGGATTAGGATGCTCAATAGAGCCGCAAACTGGGCAAGGCATGTTTTTTTTCAGAAATGAAGAAATTGAGTATGCTTTGTTTTTCATTTCCTGCTCAGCTTTTTTTTCTTCAAGCTCCTTGATTGTCGCGCTTGTACGCTCGAATTTTTGGTTTTCATTTTCAAAATTTTTCTGAAGCTCCTGAACGGATTTTTCAGCCTGCGATTTTTCTTCTATGAGGCTGTCCCGTTTTTTGCATTTTTCAGCTTCTTGCCGCAGCTCTGTGTGAATTTTTATGCAGCCGGCAAGCTTCGAATTCGTTTCGGCTGTGATTTCAAGCGCAGTTTTTCCGTTAAGTTTCGATTTTTCTTCTTCGATTCTTGATTTTATTTCTTCAAGTTTTTTTTGCTGGCTAGATTTTTCTTCTTGCGCATTTTTTTCTTTTTGATTCCAAAGCGGCAGCTCTTTTGCGCTGGCGATTTTTTCATTTAGGACACGAAGATTTCCGCTGTCATTTTTGTTTTTTTCAGAAAGATTCTGCATTTCGTTTTTTTGGTTTCTGAAAAATTCAAAAAAATCCAGCGCTGTTTTTTGCTCGTCTTTTGCGTTTTGCAGGGAAGTTTGCGCCTGATTTTTGTTTGACAAGGCGATATTGGCTGCGCTGATAAATTCTTTTAGCTCAAGAGCCTTTTCTGCTTTTTCAATTTTTTTCAGAAGATTTTCATAAAAATTTTGTTTTTCAAGAAGCGCCTGCAGCGATTTTTTGTTTTCTTCGAATTCCGTTGAATCGCTAAGAGCGTGTTCAAGGCTTGTTTTTTTTGAGGCGAGTTTTTTTTGTTTTTCCTGATTTTCCGATTCTTGTTTTTCAAGATTTTCGATTTCACTTTGCAGATTTTTCAAGATATTTTCCGCATCTGAAAAATTTCTGCCGTTTTCGATCGCTTGAATTTTCGCGTTCAGGATTTTTGCTTCTTCTTGCGCATTTTTTGTTTTTTCAGCGATTTCCTCGGTTATTCTTGAATAAAAATCCACCGGAAACAAAGTTTTTAGCGTTTCGGCGCGCTGTTTTGAGCTTTGATGAAGAAATTCTGCGAATTCTCCCTGCGGCAAAAGCACAATCTGCGCAAATTCGTCAACATTGAGCCCGATTATTCTGGAAATTCTTTCATCGGTTTCAGCCTGCGTTGCAGAAAATTCGTCTTCAAAAAGCTGATTTTCATTTCCTTTTTTTATTTCAAAAAGAGTTGCTTCTTTTGGCTTGCTCGAAATTTTTCCGTTCCGGTTTGTGAATTTAAATGGAACAGTCCTGAAAACCCTGTATTTTTTTCCGCCGGTTTCAAATTCAAAATCAACAAAAGATTCTTCGCTTTCATCTGCGTAACGGCTTTTCATGTCGCCTTCATGGCTTTTTCGGTTGCCGCGGAGTTTTCCGTAAAGCGCATAGGTGATTGCGTCAAAAATGAATGTTTTTCCGGCGCCTGTGTCACCTTTTATTAAAAACATGTTGTCGAGATTGGAAAAGTCGATTGTTTCGTTGCGGTACGGACCGATATTTTTCATATGAAGTTTTGATGGTTTCATTTTTTCCCCTTTTTTCGTTTGCAGATTTTCGGTTCAGATTTTTTGCTTCGTGTAAATTCTAAAATTTATTGCAGATTTCGGATTTTTTGATTTTTATTCGTCTTTTAGATTTTTTGATTCTTCGAGAAAAAGCTCTTTTTCTTTTTTTCTAATCTCTGTTTCAGATTCTTCACCATATAAATCTGACAAAAACTGGGAAAAAATTTCTTCAGGGTTGTTTGATTTGATCGCTTTTTCTTTTTGCTCGAGCGAAATGCTTGTTTTTGTGTTTGCCCTGTCTTTTGAAGAAAGAAGCAAAAGATACGGAAAAATATTTTTCAGGCGCGCGAAAGGTTCTGTAGGCTGTGTTTTGTCGGTCAGAATAATCTGAACAAAATTTTCATTGTTGTTTTTGATGATTTCAGCGTTTTTTTCAGGATTTATAAGCTCGCTGAATTTGCCTTCTATTTTTGAGATTTTATGAAGCGGCTTGAAAAAAATTCTTTTGACCGAAGGAATTTCATCTTTTGATTTTATCTGGACATCGAGCATTCCGCTTTCCGCATCGTCATCAAAATTGTAGGCGAGTAGCGATCCTGGATAATAGCAGCGGTGATTTTTATCGCAGACTTGAAATTTGTGGATATGTCCGAACGCTCCATAGGAGAAATCTTTGAAAACGTCTGCGTCAACTTGCTCGGCGGTTCCGATGTTGCTTCGTTCAGAGGCGTTTTTTATTCCTCCGAGCGTAAAAAGGTGGGCGTTCAATACTGCCGGAAGATCTCCGAAATTGTTTTTGTGGCTTTCAGAAATTTGAGCGCAGGCTTCCTCAAAAAGCGACTGCTGGGTTCTGCAAAAATCAGAATTTTCTTCTGAATTTTCTGAAAGACTCTTTGTGATTTTCTTTTTAATCGAGCCGCTCTGCAAAAAAGGAAGCTGATAGAACGCGGCTTTTTCGCCGTTCTGCTCCACAATCACTGGCTTTGTGAAATTTTTTGTGTCTGTGGCAAGGTGAATATTGTGCTTTTCAAGAAATGACGCGGCAAAAGAAAGGCGGCTTGCGCTGTCATGGTTTCCGCTGATCATAAAAATATGCAAATCCGGGAAAAGGCTTGTCGCTTCAACGAGAAAATCGTTTAAAAGTGTTGTCGCTTCTGCGGCTGGAACTGCGCGGTCGTAAATGTCGCCTGAAACAACAAGCGCGGCAAACGGATCCTTTTCGTCTTCGGCTGATTTTATCGTCTGGATTATCTGTTTCAGAACGTGGCGCTGATCTTCTATGACGAATATTCGCTCATAGAAGA
>CAVDRA010000050.1:0-9342 GCA_963611155.1 bacterium
TTCAAAGTCTCTGAAGTTCATTTTCAAAAAGCGCTGTCCGCGCAGAACCGCTTTACAGCACGCTAATTGACTGTAAAAATCGTAAATGTTAAAATATTGCCTATCTTTTAAACATATCAAAAAAAGGAATAAAAAATGAAAAATAAGGGTTATTGGATCGGCTCGGTGATTATTTTCGTGCTTGCTGTCATTTGTTTCGTTGTCTTTGGCGTTGGAACAGAAATCATCAACGCGGTCACAGGAGCAGGAAAAGCGTCTTCTTTCGGCAAATACGATGGAAAAGATATTGAGCTTGTTCCAGGTTCTGATTTTGCGAATGCGGTTCAGAATTATTCAAACTACTTTCAGTCACGGGGTGAAAACCTTGACGAAAACGCATATTTCTACATTTATAGCTATGCTTTCAACTCGGCTGTCCAGTCAATGGCTTACAAGGATTGTGTAAAAAAATCCGGATATGCGCCAAGCGAAAAAGCTGTAAACAGAAACATGCTTCCTTATTTTTCAAACAACGGAGAATTTGATCCTTCTGTTTATGCGAAAGTTTCAGAATCTGACAAGGCCTCTATCAGAAAAGACATCTTAAACCGCCTGACTTATCAGCGCTTCGAGGAAGATGTTTTCGGAACCTCATCTAACGGCGGCGAGAAAATGTTCGGCGCAAAAGCTTCATCTAAGGAATCTGAATTTGTAGAGAACATTGCGTCAACAAAAAGAGGATTCGAGGTTGCCTATTTTGACAAAAACTCTTATCCAGATTCACAGGTGCTTGCTTATGCAAATGAGAACAAAGGTAAATTCACAAAATTTTCGCTTTCAGCAGTTTCTTTTGATGATGAAGCAGAAGCAAAGAAAATTCGCAGCCAGATTTTGAACAATGAAATTACATTTGAAGATGCGGTTTCAGAATTCTCAAAAAAATACTACAGCAATTCCGAGGGTAAAATCACAAACAGCTACGCTTATCAGATTTCTTCAAATCTTGAAAATTCTGACGATTTCACGAAAATCTCTTCCCTCAAAAATGATGAGCTGAGCGATGTTCTCAAGATGCATAACGGATACGCAGTCTATAAGTGCACAGGCGATGCTGTCGCTGCTGATTTTGAAAACGAGTCGGTGCTCAAGGACGTAAAATCATACATCAAGTCAAACGAGTCTGGAAGAATTGAAGACTACTTTATGGGAGAGGCAAATAATTTTGTAAAAGCGGCCACTGACGACTTCAACGATGCGGCAAAACAGTTCGGCGCCGCAACAGCTTCTGTTGCTCCGTTCCCTCTCAACTACGGAGAGCTTTCATTTGCTGATAAAATCACAGCGGACGATATTCCGGCCCTCGAAAATGCAGGCACAAACGAGAATTTTCTTGAAAAAGCATTCGCTTTGAAAGACAATGAGATTTCAGAACCGATTGTAAACGGAAACTACATCGTTGTGCTGAAACTTTCAGGCACAGAAAAACTTGAAGTTTCGAATGACGAGAAAAAAGTTGTTGAAAACGCTTTGTCTGAATTCGATCAGGTTTCTGCGCAGACCGCAATTCTCACTTCTGACAAAGTTCAGAACAACGTTGCGCAGACTTATTTTACTAGCCTCCGTAATAAATAATTGAGTCAAAATGATTATAAAAAGCCCTGTCTGGTTGATACTGGCCGGGGCTTTTCTGTTTATTATCAGGACCGCTTTCTCTACTCAAAATACGCGCCAAAAAAAACAATTCAAGGCGCGGTCGAAAATCTTGAGATTTTACCCGGAACGCTTTTCGTGATCTCCTCGCCTCTTTTGTGGTACGGCTTGGGCACGCTTTTGAATCGTCTTCCGGAAAACTGCTTTATTCTTGCGCTTGAAAAAGATTTTGAGCTTTACACGCTTTCAAAAAAAATACTTCAGGAAGAAAAAAACAAAAATCCAGCCCTTAAAATTGACAGGAAGGCAAGACTGCTTGCGCCCGAGAAAATTCCTTACATCGTAAATATAATCTTGAACCAGAATATCGGAAAAGAAGACGAGATTCCGCCCGTGTACAATTTCAGACGTGCGATTTATCTTGAATTTTCAGGAGGAGCGTCCTTTAACAGAGAATTTTATCAGAATGTTTTCATGCTGGTGCAAAATGCGATCGGCTCGTTCTGGAAAAACCGCATAACTTTAACAAGGCTTGGAAGACTTTATTCAAGAAATATTTTCAAAAACCTGGCGAATCTTCCAAACGCGGCAAATTTTTCTGCTTTTGAAAAAAAGATAAAAAATCCGATTTTTATTTTCGGAGCTGGAGAAAGCGCCGCCGATACATTAAAAACCATTGGAACTGACGAACTGGAAAAATGCTTCGTTATGTGCGTTGATGCGGCGCTTCCTGTATTAAGCGCATTTGGAATAAAACCAGACGCAGTTGTGGCAGTTGAAGGACAGATTGCGATCGAAAAAGCGTACATCGGAAACGCAAATCTTGAATCATTTATTTTCGCTGACATGGCTTCGAGAAGGCAAGTTTTGTCACATTCAAAGTTTTTTTCATATTTTTCTTCAGAATTTGCGAAAGCCACTTTTCTCGAAAAATTAAAAGAGCAGAGTTTTTTTCCAAAGACAATTCCGGCTCTTGGCTCAGTGGGACTTACAGCCTCTTACCTTGCGCTTGCGCTAAGAGAATCAGATGAAATTCCAATTTTTGCGGCGGGACTTGACTTTGATTTTTCGCTTGGAAAAACACATTCACAAAACGCTCCAGCCCATATATCGCGTCTTATTTCCTCGAACAGGCTGAAAACAATCGCGAATTATGATTCGGCCTTCAAAAACGGGGCAATAAAAGCAGGAAAAGCCAACGGGACAAATTTTTTCACTGACATACAGCTTTCAAACTACGCAAAATCTTTCAGAGAATTTTTCGGGAAAAGCAGAAATTTCTTCAGCTGCTCGCCTTTCGGCTTGAACATCGGGCTTACTCAAGTTAAAAAAGAGGAAGTAAAATATTTTCTCCAGAAATTAAAAAGTCCTGAAAAAAATATTCCTAATGAGGCCAAGCAAAATATAAAATCAAGTGAAAAAATCAGAAAGGAAATCTTGCTTTATCTGAAAAACGAAGAGTCTGCGCTCGAAGAAATAAAAATTCTTCTATCGGGCAGAAAAAGCGAAAACCAGACAAATGAGGATTTTGAACGTGAGCTAGAGGCGCTGCTTTCTTGCCGCGAATATCTTTTTCTGCATTTTCCAGATGGATTTAAGTGCGATATAAAAAACACAAGTTTTTTGAAACGGGTAAGAAGCGAGCTTGATTTCTTCTTGAAGGACATAAAAAACGCCTCGGAATTTTTAAAGAAAAACACGAAATCTTAATAAAAGCAATTTTTAGCCAAAAAAAATGCCCGCCAGGCTACAACAGCAGTGAAGCTGCGCCTGGCACTATTGTAAAACCCGAAACGCTGGCTTTCCGCCTAATCTTCTTTTTCCTTTAAGACTGCAAGGAAAGCGCTTTGCGGAAGCTCGACGTTTCCAATCATTTTCATGCGTTTTTTTCCTTCCTTCTGCTTTTCAAGAAGCTTGCGTTTTCGCGTAACATCTCCACCGTAACATTTTGCAAGAACATCTTTTCGCACAGGATTTACAGTTTCGCGCGCTATAATCTGGCTTCCGATTGCTCCCTGAATCGCAATCTTGAATTGCTGACGAGAAATTTCGTCTTTTAGCCTTTCGCAGACTTTTTTCGCCCGGACCGCCGCTTCTGGCTTGAACGCAAGCTGTGAAAGTGCGTCAACCGGTTTTCCGTTGAGCAAAATGTCAACTTTTACAAGCTGAGTCGGCTTGTAGTCGGTAACCTCGTAATCGAACGAAGCATAACCGCGGCTGTAGCTTTTGAGTTTGTCATAAAAATCAAAAAGAACTTCCGAAAGAGGCATATCATAAGTAAGCTCGACACGTTTTTCATCAAGATAGCTCATATTTGTCTGCATTCCGCGCTTTTCCGTGCAGAGATTCATTATAGAGCCGATGTATTCGGCCGGAGTGATTATCGAAGCATTAATGTAAGGCTCCCAAGCCTCCTGCACTTTTGTTTCCGGATATTCAGTCGGATTATCGATTATTTTTTCATCTCCGTTAGTCATCTTGATTTTATATTGGACAGACGGAGCAGTAAAAATCACCGCCTGATCATAATCCCGCTCAAGACGCTCCTGGACAATTTCAAGGTGAAGAAGTCCGAGAAAACCGCAGCGGAAACCGTTTCCCAGCGCCAAAGAATTGTCTTTTTCATAAACAAGCGAAGCATCGTTCAGCTTAAGCTTTTCCATGCTGTCACGAAGCTCCTCGTAATCATTTGAGTCCATCGGATAAATTGAAGAGAAAACGACAGGCTTCACTTCCTTGAATCCGTCAAGCGGCTGAGGCGCAGGATTTGAAGCCAAAGTTACTGTGTCGCCGACCCGCACGTCACTTACAGTTTTTACGCCGGCGATAATGTAGCCAACATCGCCTGCTTCAAGATAAGGACGCTCCTCATAATTGATTTTAAAAATTCCTATCTGGTCAACTTTATAGTCAGTTTCTTTCGCCATAAAGCGGATAACGTCGCCTTTTTTAATTCTGCCCTCTTTTACACGGATATGGACAACAACCCCGCGGTATTCATCGTAATGGCAGTCAAAAATCAAAGCCTGAGCCAGTCCTTCAGGATTTCCGGTAGGAGCAGGAAACTTTGTGACAATCGCTTCCATAAGCTCATCGATTCCTTCTCCTGTTTTTGCAGAAACACAAACCGCATCGTTTGAATCAAGCCCCAAATCATGGTCAATCTGTTTTTTTACAGCAGGAATATCCGCGCTCGGAAGATCAATTTTATTTATGACAGGAACTATCGACAAATCGTGTTCCATCGCCATGTAAAGGTTCGAAACAGTCTGGCTTTCTACCCCCTGGCTTGCGTCAACCAAAAGAAGCGCGCCCTCGCAGGAAGCAATCGCGCGGCTAACTTCGTAAGAAAAATCAACGTGCCCTGGAGTATCGACAAAGTTAAGCTCGTAATCATGGCCATCTTTTGCGTGGTAAGGGATTGTTACAGCCTGGCTTTTTATCGTGATTCCACGCTCACGCTCAATATCCATATTGTCTAGAATCTGGTTTGTCATCTGGCGGTCATCGATGATTTTTGCTTTCTGAATCAGCCTGTCTGACAAAGTTGATTTTCCATGATCAATGTGGGCAACAATGCAGAAGTTGCGCTTGTATTTCATTTCTGTCATTTTTCTTTCCTTTTGATTAAAAATAATACGGACTGTCGAGCATAGAAGCGAACGCCATATTTATATCAAGATAACCTTTTTTTCTGTTTTTTGAGTGAAGCTCCACATACAAAGCAGTTTTTTCATCATTGAGCTTCAATCCGACAATTTCAAGCGGATCGTTTTCGCTAAAACCATATTCATCAGCGACAGAGCCGTTTATGACTTTCTCTACTGAATATTTTTTTGAGCTTGTAGTCGAGACAGGAGTAAGCTTCATTCCAAAAATAGGATAAGCAGAATTTGCAAACAGGTCGCTTTTGTAAATAACGTATCCAGGCGACTCTGGCCTGACAGCAAGATAAAGACTTTCCTCAATCTCTTTTTCGTTGTCTCCGCGGCGATACTTCAATTTTACAATTGATTTTGCAGGATTTTTCATCATGACGCTCTGCATTTCCTCAAGAGAAGCGATTTTTTGTCCGTCAAATTCTGTGATTATGTCTCCAGCACGAAGCTTTGCGCGGCTTGCGCTTCCGCCAGGAAGCATATATTGAATTTCAAGACCAGAATTCTTTCCAAGCTCTTTCTTTGTATGCCCATAACAGCCAAACCACGGATGGCTTATTTTTCCGCCGGCGTACAAAGACGGCAAAAGACTTTTTAAGTACTCGACAGGAATCGCAAAATTCAAGCCTTCATACTGCAGCATTCCGGCAAAAACTATAGCCTGAACATTTCCATATTCGTCAATGCAAGGTCCGCCTGAGTTTCCGGAATTCACAGCCGCGTCAATCTGCATTACAGAGCCAAGCGAAAAAAGTTTTCTATCAAGCGCGCTTACAATTCCGCTTGTCAAAGTACGCTCAAGTCCAACTGGCGAGCCAATAACATAAACTTTGTCGCCAACCTCCAAATCAGAACTCGATCCAAGGTTAAAAACATACGGCGCTTCAACTTCAGCCTTCAGAAGAGCTAAATCAATTTCAGAATCCCAGCCAATCACTTTCGCAGGTATTTTTGTGTCGGCATCTTTTCCGACCTTTATGTAAAGCTTTGAATAAGCAGAGCTTTTAGTGTCAACGACATCTTCTATAACGTGATTATTCGTGATTATGTATCCGTCTTTCGAGATGAAAAAGCCAGAGCCAATAACGCGATCGGCATAGCCAAGCCCGTTTTCAACTTTTATTCCCTTGTCTACCCAAATTGTGACAGTTCCGTCAATCAGAGCGGAAACTTTTTTCTCCAAAGATTTTGACGGAATTGAAGAGAGAGCAGGCACTTTCTCATTATAAAGCAAATCAAGCTCCTGCTTGCTCTTTGAAAGCGAAGAAAGCCCGCTATAAGACACATTTTCAAGGGAAACATAGAGCCGCTTTGCATTAAAATAATCTTCATTTTCAATGCACTTATTGAATTCAAGAACAACTTTATCAAAACATTTGGAAAGAATATCGGCATCGCCCAAAAGATATGCCCGCCACAATGCCTGAACTGAATTATCTTCCATTAAGGAAGTGATCCGCTCAGCTTCCGCCCTTCTCGCATCTTCCTGCGTGTAGTCAATATCAGAAAAAACATCTTCGGGATCTTTTACCGTTGCGCACGAAAACAGAAAAGCAGAAAAAATTCCTGCCAAAGCAATAATCTTGTTTTTTTTCATCATTTTTTAATTTCCAATGAGGAAGGCAAAATTTCAGCAAAAATCTTATCTCCGACTCTAACGGCCAAATATCTTTCCTGATTGTCTTCCAATATAATACAAACACCTTGAGAGCCAATCTGGTTAATTTTCTGGACAATATTCTCTTCTGTAGATTTTAGGCCTGTTTCTGAAATCCAGTAAAAATTTTCGGTTCTGCCCTTTTTCACTAAAAGATCGCCGGCTCCAGCTTTCACGCTTACAGGAATTCCATTCTCGCTTGAAACTGTTACAATCTGATTTTTTACAGGCTCATAGAAAATAGATTCCTCACGAAGCTTTCCGTCAGCAAGCAAAGGATGTTTTACATATCGGACATCCCATTTTCCGTCTGAGTCATAATCCCAAGAAGAAATTTTTCCCTCGCCGGCTGTGTATTCTTCCATAAAATCAGGAATTGTGTCACCGTTTCTGTCAATCTTAATCGACTTCAAGTAAATGCCGGTTTTTTCAGCAGGACTTCCAAAAAGATTTGTAATCACCTGCATCTCATCCGCTTGAGAAATAAATTTCTGGCTAAAATCTTTTGAATATCCGTATTCTTCTATTGTTTCAAAAGTTCCGTCGCCATCAGCATCAACAGAGCGACTCACAGGAAAACCGTTTTCAAATTTAGCGACAGCATAAACTTTTCCATCCGCAGAATAAGCCGCCTGCTGAGCAAGGCCGTTTAAAAGGCTCACAGAAATTTCAGCGTTTTTTCTTTCTTTTGACGGCATTGTGTATTCATACGCAGAATTAATAAAGCTTGCGCTGTCAATTTTCATTTTTTTTGTTGCAAGAACGGGAACAAAAAAATCAAAGCCAAGATTAGACTTCGAGACTTTTTCAGGCTCAAGAGAAAATGGGCACCAAGCGAGAGTTCCGGAGATTATCCCGAAAGAAACTTCAGGCAAAGATGAATTTTCAAAATTCATAGAATCGGAAGGAAGCTGATAAACAACCTGGAGAATATAAGGCCACTCGCCGTAAGAAATTTTCACGCCGTTGTTCAAGATATTCAAGACGACAGGCACGCCAAAATCACAGCTGCAAGTCCATTCATAAGAGTCATCTTGATTTTCATCATAAAAAACAGCAGAAGGCCGGCCCCGCTCATACTTTACGGTCAAATTCACAAGCAAGTCGCCGTCAGTGTCAATCGAAAGCGTTCCATTATAAGAATTCAGATATTCCGAAAATTCTTTCCGTGACTCCTCGTTTTTCAAGGACATTGTAAAAAGCCGCAGCACAGGAAGAAAAACGGAATCGGAAGAAACATCATAGAAATAATCAAGGGCCTCACGCTCCGTTATAAGATTTGAATTAAGAGCGAGCGCTGGATAAACAGGAGACTTTTCACCTTTAGCATTAAAAGATTTTATGATTCTCGCGCGTTTTTCAGAATTCCGGACAAAAAAAGAAGAAAAAAGCTCCAGCTCCGGATTTGAATTTTTATAGTTTGATATTGAAGATAAAAAAGCGTCTGCGATTTTTTGAACATTTTCGTCAAGCGCAAAATTTTCAAGTGATAAATAAGCGTTTTTTTCAGCAGAAACATCTGAATTCAGAATTTTTTCAGAAGCCAAGGCAAACTCAAAACAGTAGAAAAGCTCCGCAAATCTAGAATCTTTTGGATAAACTCTTCTCGCCGCGTCAATTTTTCTGCGGGCCGCTCCGACATTTTCTTCAGTTCCTAGACTGTAATAAGCTTTTGCGCGGATATACTCAGCGTCGGAAGAATAAATAAAAGGATTTTCGTCCAAAACAGAAATTGCCGCGCCATATTGCCTTGTAGAGCAAAGAATATCGGCATAAAGGATTCTTGCCCCATCTTTATTGTAGTCAACCCATTGCGTATCGCCGAACGCTTTTGAAACCACAGGGAGTATCTCAGACTTTTTGTCCCCATTGCTCATTTTTGCCGCCGCGCTTATATACCATAAATCAGCAATGGAATCATCATAGGCAAGACCGAGATTCGCGTTAAATTCAGCGTCCGACCACTCTTTTTCCGCAAGTTTCTGCTTTGCGAGCTTCATATATCTTATTGCCGTGCGCTTATTTGCGGCAGAAGCGTAAGATGACTGGCAAAACACAGGACTGCTAAACAGAGTAAAAAAGCCAAGAACAGCAAAAAAAGTGATAAGAAAAGATTTTTTTGACATCGGCATACTGCGTTTCATTCTATATTACTTTCAAATCATTCACAAGATAACCAGTTTTTTGAATTTAAGACAAAGCCGAATATCGCAACAGCTTCAATTCCAACGGATTTCCCGGAAAAAATCCGCATAACAGGGACAGACGGTCTGCTCGCCTCAGGAATTTTCCAGTCTGAAAAAACATCTGAAATGTTTTTTAGTTTTCCGTCACAAGCTCTGACTTTTTCTCCGGGCTGAAAACTTCCGACAAAAAAAGGCAGCCGGGCTTCACGCC
>CAVDRA010000051.1:0-9272 GCA_963611155.1 bacterium
AGCGGCTGAAACACCGTCCTTGTCCATGACTTCTTTTTCAACCTTGTAGCCGTAAGATTCTTCAAGTCCGAATACGTAATTTTCGCTTCCGTCTTTTTCAAAATCATCTTCAACTGCGGCAATCCACTTGAAGCCTGTAAGACATTCGTGCATTTTTACGCCGTATTTTTTGCAGATGTAGTCGCAGAACGGAGATGTTACGATTGAGCGGATTGCAGCGGCATTTGCAGGGATTTTTCCGAGCTCTTTGCGGGAAAGAAGGACATATTCGCACAGAAGGGCGCCCATCTGGTTTCCGGTTACGAGAACGAATTTTCCGTCTTTTCCAGGGAATGCCGTTCCGAAGCGGTCAGCGTCAGGGTCTGTTGCCATTACGCAGTCTGCCTTTTCCTTTTCACCGAGTTCAACTGCAAGTTTTAGTGCCGGTGCTTCTTCCGGGTTTGGTTTTTCAACTGTAGGAAATGCGCCGTCAGGTTCGCGCTGCTGTGGAACCGTGATTACTTTGAGTCCGAGATCCCCGAGAACTTTTTCAACGTGCATTGCGCCCGTTCCGTGGAGCGGCGTGTAAACGATTTTTACGGTTGAAGCCTTTTCTTTTATCAGTTCCGGGCGGAAAAGCTGAGCTTTGCACATTGCCCAGAATTTTTCATCGATTTCTCTGTCGATTAAAACGAGTTTACCCGACTTAATTGCGTCTTCTCTTGAAATTGACTTCACTTCCTTTACGGCATTTACTTCCTTGATGATTCCTTCGTCGTGCGGTTCAATTACCTGAGCTCCGTTGTCCCAGTAAGCCTTGTAGCCGTTATACTGCGGAGGATTGTGGGAAGCGGTTACTACAACGCCGGTCTGAGCGCCAAGTTCGCGGATTGCAAAAGAAAGCTCCGGAGTAGGGCGGAGACCCGTGAAAAGATAAGCCTTGATTCCGTTTGCCGCAAGGATGAGAGCCGTTGCTTCTGCAAATACGTCTGAGTTTTTGCGGCTGTCGTATGCGACTACTGCGCTGAGCGTGCCTGCTTTTGCTTTTTCCGGGAAAGCCTTCAGAACGTAATTTGCAAGTCCCTGGGTTGCAAGGTTGATTTCGAGCGTGTTCATGCGGTTTGTGCCGCCGCCCATAATGCCGCGGAGTCCTCCCGTGCCAAACTCAAGCGTCTGGTAGAAGCGGTCTTCGAGTTCTTTCATGTCTTCTTTTTTTACTAATTCTTCAACTTCCTTCCGGAATCTTTCGTCTTTTTCTTCTGCAATGTACTTCTTTGCACGTTCAAGAATTTCTGATTTTTCCATAAATGTCTCCTGCAGGTTGTTTCGAAATAAAGCTCGAAACATCTGTTAATAAAAAAGTCTGCGACGCAAACTTGTAAATAAAATCTTTATTATGGCTATTGTCTGGATGAAAAACATTTCTCCCAGACAGAACTGAAATCCGTGTTTTATTTTGTCAGCTGGTCAGCTTTTAGAATCATTTTTGTTTCCCATTCCAAAAGCTTTCTTTCCATCTGCGGATTTCTTCCCTTTACGTCGCACATCACACGGAAAACCGGCTCAGTTCCGCTTCCGCGCATCCAGATGAACGCGAGCGGATTTTCATTTTCATCATAAAAAATGATTTTAAGTCCGCCTTTTTTGCTTACAGAATAGTCCGTTATGTTTTTTGTCTCTTTTGTTCCGTTTGTGGCTACGGCTATATACGAGCAGATTCCGTATTTTTGATAAAGAATGTCTTTTTGAACCTTCCACTGGCTTTCGAAAATTTTCTGGAAATTTGATTTCAGCTTTGCGTGGTCAGATGTATTGATATGAAGAATAGCCCTGTCCTCCGCAACTCCAGTCGTAGTATATGAAGGAAGGGAGCTGATAACGTCAAGAAGCGTAAAGTCATCGTGATATTTTTCCTCCTGTCCGCTCAGCGAGCACCAAAGGTGGAAGAGACCTTTTTCATGCGATCCGTTTTCATCAACAGAATCTCTGATGACAAGAAGCTTAATCAAAGCGAAAATTGTGTTTAGCGGGTCGCGCACCGCGGCCGGATGCGTTATGTTTCCGCCGTTTGAGCCTTCGCCTAAAATCCTTACGGTATATCCTTCGTCCTGTTTTTCGCGCGCAAGATTCACAACATTTGCCTCGCCAACTTCCGAGCGGAAAACTTCAGCTCCGAACGCTTTTGCAATCTCTTCGATTCTCATCGATGTAGGGCCGTTCACAGCCACCGCGAGCTTTTTGCCGCTGCTGTTTTTTGAATGTTTTTCCCATGCAAGTTCTGAAAGAACTGAAACTGCGAAAACTTCCTGTGCCTGAAGAACATGAGCCTCTTTTTCCTGAGCGTTCCAGAAAACAATGTTTCCTCTGTCTCCGTCGCAGTCAGGCATATATCCAAGAATGACTTCCTTGCGTCCGTCTTCCTGCAGCCTTTCCATTTCCGCCGCGCACCAGATTAGATTGTCCGTCTCCGGAATAATCGCATGGACTATCTCGCCCGGCTTGTTGTTGATTGCGTAGAATGAAATTCCGCATTCTTTGAAAAAGCTGGAGTCGATAGAAAGAGTTCTTGCCGAGCCGTTCATGTCGGCAACGATTCCGATTGGATTTGAAAGCACGTTCTGCCTGATTGTCGCGAACAGCTTGTTTTGCGCGGCTATTTTGTCGGTTCCGGCGATTGTCATCTTCTCAAAATTTCTGTAGACGCTTGCCGCTTCCCTGATTACTGCGAGGCTTTCTGTGAAAACCCAGTCCAGATCCTCAAGCGGGCAAGTTTCAGCCAGCTGCTTTATCCGCTCAATTTCACCTTTTGACTGGCATCTTCTGTTGAATCCTTCGACAAGTTTCGCGTTTTCTTCCGCGCTCAGAACTCCGCCGTCGTTCAAGCCGAATTTAATGCCGTTGTGCCCGATTGGATTATGGCTTGCTGAAATATAGACAAAAGCGTCCGCGGTGCGGCTGAATGCCATGATTTCGGGAGCGGCGATAATTCCAGCGTAATTCACGGCGATTTTTCTTGCCATAAGAACTTTCAGCATGGCTTCTGCGATAGCCGGTCCTGTAGGTCTTGTGTCTATTCCTAAAATTACTGTCGGAAATGATTTTTTTTCAAGTATGTAGTCTGCGAAAGTGTCTGCCGCTAGAGCTGCCAGCGTGTTGTTTGTTTCGCCAATATCAGATGTTGTGTCGGTCTCGTCGCCTGAAATGGCGAAGATTTTTCGCCATCCAGATGCGGAAGTAATCATATTGTGTTCCATAGCGTTGATTTTATCACGGAATCGGAGCGGATTCAAATTTATCTTGGCGCCTGATTTTTCTGCCTTGCCATTTGCGGCCTGCAGCTTTTTATGATTTTCTATCTTGCTTCAATTGTGTACGTTATCTGTTTTTCCTTTCCGAGTATATCCTGGACAACCACCGAAACCGTGTTTTTTCCCCGCGGAAACGTCACTTCGCCAAGAAAATGTCTTTGCGAGTCAGGATAAACTGTGTCAGAAGAATAGTTTTTCTTTCCGTTCACGCAGATCCTTCCGTCTTTATTGAGCAGTGTGTCGTAAGTTATCGTATCTGCAGCCGCTCCGTTTACGAAAACAGTTGTCGTGTACGGCATGGCTGTCTCCTGTCTTTCCCTGTAGAGAAAATAAGTTCCCGCCTGAAGATTTTTTGTGCTGTTGAAGTCGAATTTATCGCCCTTTTTGTTCACCGCTGAAAGATTTTTTATTGTAAGCTCAAGCTCGTTTCCGATTCTCGGCATTAAAATACGCGGATTCACATAAGTGTGGTTTTTTGTGTCGAGAACCTGAAATTCAAGGCAGGCCTCTCCTGTTTGCCAGCCGGAATTGCTTGTTTCTCCGAGCTTTGCTCCGGATGCGATTTCCTTTGTTTCAAAAAGCTCTTCCTGGTTTTCGCTCTCAAGATTCGCGTAAACGGTCGCAAGATTGTCTTTGTGTGCGATTATCACGGCGTTTCCGAGCGTGGAGTCAAAAATATCGTCTTCGTCGTGTTCCGCAAGAACTGCGAGAATCCGTCCTGAATCCGCGGCCTTCACTTCCTTGCTTTCAGAAAAGACAAGAGATGTGCTGATTGTTCCGCCTCTGAGCTGTCCGAAATACGAGTAGAAAGAATCTGACAGAATTTCATTCTGCGGCCAGTCAAAAGCCATTGCTCTTGAAAGCGACAATGCCAAAATGCCAAAAAAAACTGTCTTCCTTGCTTTCATGATTTTTAATTCTCCATTTTTTGCAGTTTTGCGCGCTAAGATAAAATAAGCCGCCTGTGTGCCGAATAGTTACAGCCTGATTTTTTTATTTTCCTGAATTTCCGCCTAGCTGCGCTTGATTCTAATTTTTGAGAGTTTTGTGTCGCGGCCGACAAAAAGCGAGCCGTCTTTTGCCGCGATGCATGCGCTGGACGCTTCAAAGCTGAAGGAGCCCGCAAGAACGCCAAAGCCTTCAACTACAGAAACAGTGTAAGTTCCGCCTTCCTTGCTCAAAATAAACATCTCGCACCCGTCATCAGATTCCTTTATTGAAAGAACCCTGCCTTTTACCGGAATCATAGTGTCTTTGAGTGTTTTAAGGTTTACGAGCCCGACGCCGTCCGCCGAAGCGTAGTAAACATTTTTCTCATCTCTCGTGAATTTCACGACGACCTGTCTGTTCAGCTCCTTGTCCATAGTCTTGTAGAAAATAATGGAAGAAGTCGAGTCTGCCTGTTCTGAAAATTTCTCCGAAATCACAAAACGCTGGTTTTCCTGTCCTGAAAGAGTTGCCGCATAACGCGCGGAATCTGAAATCGCCGCTCCGTAAATCACCTCGTAAGTGCTTCCGCCCGGTTTGTACTGCTGGATAATATCTCCGTCGTTGTTGAACGCAATCACATTGCCATCCGCAAATCCTGCGATAACGCCGCTTTTTGAAGATGAGAACGCAATAACCGGAGTCGAGCCTTCATAAAGCCATTTTCTGTTTCCGTCGTCATTCAAAAGCTCAAACGCAGCTCCGCCTGGAAGAAAAACAAATTTTTTCTCCTCTGTAAAATACGGAAATCCTGTGTCTGAAATTGTGCCCGCCTTTTCTCCGCCGGGCGTAAAAAAATCGATTTTTTCAGATGCCGTTCCATAAACCGTATAGAAATTCTGGGTTACAGCCGCCTTGTATGGAAATGAAATCTTGTTCAAAAGTTTTCCGTCAGCGGAAACGTAGCCGAGAGTCTGGCCAAGCTTAAACGGAACCGCCTCTGAATAGTCGGCCTTGCTTTTTTCGTCTGCGTCTGGAATTTCCGCGGTTTCAGTATCAAGCGTCCATTCCGGCAAAAGCTGGATTTCCTTTGAAAGCGGCTTTGCGGAAAAAATTATGTAAACGATTATAAAAGCGATGCAAGCTGAAGTGATTAAGCGGGATTTTTTGTACATGAAAAATAGTATAGAGAAAATCAGAAAACTAGAAAATAGGATTTTTTTGCCGCCGCCATTTTCAGCCGTTCTTTCGTTTCATGCTTTTTTATTTTTTTTCTCCGGCCATGTCTTTCTTGTCGCGGCCCGCTTTGCGTCCTTCGCTCACGCTCATTGCCGGACTCGTTTTTCTGGAATTTTTATGTCTAAAGCCTTGTTTTATGCAAAAAGCCTTGCGTCTTTTTCGTTTCCGTTTTTGTGTCCGGCAACTTCGGGACTCCAATCGGGGGCAAATTTAAAGCGCTGTGCCCGATGTTTTTCTCTGCGCGAATTTTTTATTAGTTCGTTTTTTTCTAAAATTAGAACAATAAAATGCAATATAACGGAGATTATGAGGTGAATTCACATTGCTTGACAAAGAATAGCAAAGTTTGCAAAATATTTCATAATAAGTTATGGGAGCGTAAAAGTGGAAGACGATATTCTTACTATAGAAGAAGTTGCAAAATATTTGAGAGTTTCAGAAAGAACTGTTTATGACTGGGCTCAGAAAGGCGAAATTCCTGCCGGAAAAATCGGAACTGTATGGCGCTTTAAGAAATCGGAAATTGAAAAATGGGTGAACGAGCGTCTTTCATCTTCGCAGAAATCTGCCGCTCCGAAGCAGACTGTCTCTGCTAGAGATATTCTTTCTCCTGATCGGATTGTCTTTATAAAACATTCAACAAAACACGACGCGATTGTAGAGCTTGCGCAGAATCTTGCCACAGCGCCTCAGATCAAGAACGAGAAAGAGCTTGTGGAGGAAATTTTAAAGCGCGAGGAGCTTATGTCAACCGCAATCGGGCGCGGAATAGCAATTCCTCACGTCCGCCTTGCTTCTGTCACAGATTTGGTTATGGCTGTCGGAATCTGCAAGAACGACCTGATTGATTTTCAGTCTATCGACGATATGCCGGTCCGCCTCCTGATTATGATTGCCGCAGCTTACAATCAGCATTCTTATTATCTTCAGACGCTGAGCTATTTTTCTTCAAAGCTCAAAAACAAGGAAGTCCGCGAGTCTCTTTTGAGCTGCAAAGATGCAGCTCAGGCTTACGAAATTTTAACCTCCGACTAAAAAAATTCTGTTTCCAGTTTTCTTCTTTTTTTGTATTATCTTAGGCCTATGAAAAAAGAATTTAGACTGGCATGGCTTTTTGTTTTAGTTTTTATTTGTTTTATTTTATCTTCTTGCGGAAAGTCGAGCCTTGTTCACTCTGTGAATGAGAATCGGCTTTTTTCTTTGAATTACGGAAATTTTGAGGACGAGCTCAATATGTTCGGTCTCGCCGGAACCGGAAATGTCAGCACGTTTATGGAAATGCGCGACGGATTTTTCTACATTGCAAACGGCGAGTCAAAAAAAATTCTGGAGCTTAATTCCTACGGCGACTTGCTTAGCCTTTTCTACAACGACGAAATAACAAAGGACGTGAAATTTGCCGACAAGGCTTCCTTTGACGCGGGCTCAAACGGCTCTCTCCAGCACAATTCCGCTAAGAAGGCAGTCGCTTATCCTTTTGATACTTTAGGACCTGTGACCGTTGACGCGCGGAAATTCATCTATGCTGTCGATACTTTGCCTTATGAAAGGCAGGAGATGGATTTGTCGAACAAGAATATCCTGAAAAACGTGGTTCTCCGTTTTGACAACAACGGAAATTTCATCGACTATATCGGGCAGCAGGGACCTGGCGGAACTCCTTTTCCTTTTATCAAGAAAATCTACACGACAAAAAAAGACGAGCTTGTTGTTGTATGCACGACAAGCGGCGGAGCGTCTGTTTACTGGTTCAATACGAGCGGATTTCTCCTTTATAATGTGATTGTGTCAAATTCTACCGTGCCGAAACTCTCCCATGACGAGAAAACAGAGGCTCCTGAATATCTTTCCATAGAGAATGTTGTTCCGGATTCTGAAAGCTACAGGCTCTATGTAAAGGTTGACTACTACATCGCCTCGCTAGATGACGCATTAAAAGTTCAGTCCGGAGTCGATTATGAGAAGACTCTGCTTTATCCTCTTGATGTGCCGGATGGAAAATACGAGGAGCCGCTTGAAATTCCGTCTTATGAATATGTGATTACTGAAAACATGACGAAAGAAGTATACAATCTTCCATATAATTTTATGGGAGTTACTGAAAACGGCTGGTTCTTCTTTATAATTCCTGATGAGAACGGGTTTCTTGTGCAGATGGTCCAGCCTGACGGGCAGCGGATTGTAAAGCGCAGCCTTTCGGTTGACCATTCAAAAATTCTTTACTACACGCTTTCGCTAAGCGGAAACGGAATCATATCCGGTCTTTTTGTGAAAAAAGAAGCCGCTGATGTTGTATGGTGGCGCACAGATTCTCTTCTGTCGTCATTTTTGAACAATTAAATTCAGATAAATTCAGAAAAAAAAGAAGAGACGAAAATGGACTTTAGCGGAATACAAGAAGGCTGTGAAGATCCTAACGGCCAGAAAGACGGTCAAAATTACGGCGGAAGCGGCGAAGAAAAGCTTGTTTTTCATTACAGCCGTGAGGAACGGCTTAAAAACGCTCCCGAGCTCGTGAAAAAATATTATTTTGGCGAGCTTTTGACAACAAAAAGGGGGCTTTTCCGGGTTTTATTTTCGACAAAAGGCAACCGCATGATGTTTTTTGCGCTTGTTGCCGCTGTCGCTGTGGTTTTCTTTCTGGGATTTTTCGGGCCCGCAAAAAACGAGTCTCTCATAGGCGGCATTCCCGCTTCTGTTTCTGCTTTTTCGATCGAAGACACTGTCTACACGAGCTTAAAGCTTGAAAAGCCTTCAAAAAAGAAGGACGTGAATTTTGACTCTCCATGCCAGGTTTCGGCTGTTTTTTACGCATATGACGCGGATAACCAGCAGCTTTTCTCAGAAAATCTGAGCGAATTATATAAAGACGACGAGATGTTTTTGCGGACAACTTTTACCGATTATGATATATTTAACATTGCAGTTGACGTAAAAATCGGAGACGAGGAAAAAAGGCTCTCGTGCCGGGTTGAAAAACATTAGTGGCTTCCTCTCCAGTGATCTCTTTCCGTGAAAACTGCAAAAGGGGATTTTTGTGCTTCAGTTTTATTTTCTTTCAGTCTTGCTTAATATCATGACGGGGCTGGTTTTTCTTTACGGCTCTAAGGAAGACTCTTCATCTTCTGTTTCTTCTTCCGGCTTTTCGGACGATGTTTTTGCGGACGATGATGGCTCTTCAGACGAAAAAAATGCTGGCCGGAACGGCTCAAAAGCTGCAAACCTTGAAATTCCGTTCCTTGAAGACTCATCTTTCCGCCTTGTGCTTGGAATCTTGATGATTCTTACAGGCTTGATGAAGCTGCTTTCCCCGATTCAGTATGATATTCCTGTCGTCGGAGATTTGATTCCGGCGCTTGCGGGCATTGCCGGCGGAATCAGCGTTTTGCTCGAGTGGTACAAAAATAAATCGGCCCTTTCTATTGCTTTGCCTGAAGTGCTGGAAAAGCTTTTTGTTGACGGCAGAAAATATCTTGGAATTTTCTGCATTGCGGCCGGTGTTCTTCATTTTATATTCCCCCGCGTTCTTTTTCTCTAAAACGCCATTAAAATCCTCCCTGTAAAATTCAGGTTAAATATTTCTGTCAAAGACGCTAGAATAGCTTTCTATGTCTAACAGATTTATGAAAACTGAATTCGTGAAAGCGGAAAATCCGGGCCAGAAGCGTTCCTCCCATCAGATTGACATGACTTCCGGGCCGATATTTTCAAAGCTCCTTGTCTTTTCGGTTCCTCTTATTTTAAGCTCTCTTCTGCAGCTTCTTTTCAATGCGGCAGACGTTATCGTTGTCGGGCGCTATGTCGGAAGCAACGCTCTTG
>CAVDRA010000052.1:0-9181 GCA_963611155.1 bacterium
CCATTAAATACGACGAGCAGGACGAGCCGCTTCCGCCTTTTTCTGTTCTTGCGAATGCTGGAGATGGAAGCGTAACTGTGAGCTGGAGCTATTCTGTTGACGACAGCGCAGGCGGCTATCTTGTTTATTATGGAAATCGTCCTGGCGAATATCTGGGGAGAACAGCGGTTGAGGGAGCTTCTCCTGTAAAAGCGGGAAACCAGACATCAATCACTTTGAACGGGCTTCAGAACGGAAAAATTTATTATTTCGCCATTGCTGCATATTCTAAGATTGATGGTAGAATAATAGGCACACTTTCAAAAGAAGTTTACGCAAGACCTAGCTCAAGGCTTGCAAAAAAATAGAAAATTAGGGGCAGACGAGAAATGGCAGAGGCGAATCTTTTGTTGACACGCGCAAAATCAGCAATGCTGGCTAGAGATTACCAGCTGGCGGCAAAGTATTATAAAACTTTGATTTCTGAAAATCCTGATAATCTTGACTACAAAATCCAGCTTGGAAACCTTTATGTCAAGGCTGGAGATGACGACCGCGCCTTTGATGTTTTTCAAGTTATCTTAAAGTCGAATCCTGAAAATCTTACAGTTCTGATGGCTCTCGCGGGAATAAACAGACGCAAAGAACGTTTTGACGAGTCTGTCGCGGTTTTGGAGCAGGCTTTGCTTATTTCGAATAATTCTCCGGAAGATTTGGCGACAATCAACTATAATCTTGGATTCACTTACAGACAGATGGGCAACAACGAGGATGCGCTCCGTTGCTTTGAAAATGTAATCGCTGAAAATCCTAAGGATGTTCTTTCATACAATCATCTTGGAGCAATTCACGCGCTTCAAGGGGAACAGCAGAAAGCTATTGACGCTTACCTGCATGGACTTCAGTTCGATCCTAACCATCCGATTCTTCATTTTAATATTGCTAGAAGCTATGCCGAGCTCGGCGAGACAAAAAAAGCGCTTTCTCATTACGAGGCGGCTCTCCGTGCAAAACCGGGCTGGCTTGACGCAATCGAGGAATATGCGAATCTTCTTCTAAAAGACAACAAGGTGAAAGAGGCTGAGGACACTGTTCAAAAAGCTTTGAAGCTTAATCCTGACGATGTGAAAATGCATACATCGATGGGAAATGTATACAACCGCAAAAGCATTTTTGACAACGCCGAAATCGAATTCAAAAAAGCTCTCAACGGAGACGATGAATATAAGCCGGCGCTTACGGGGCTTGCCCATTCTCTTGAAAGGCAGGGAAAACATGCTGAGGCCGCAGAAACAATCAAGAAAGTCTCGAATCTGAATCCTGATGACGTGGCAATCATAAAGCAGTCAGCGCACGTTTTGCTTTCTGCGAATTTCCTTTCCGCCGCATACGAGAAAATCAGCCGGCTTTGGGAAATCAATCCGAACGATCCGCAGACAATCAGCCTGCTTGCCCAGTATTACATTGGAAAAGGCGACGAAACAAAAGTTGAAAACTGTTTTGACAAAATCCAGCGCATTGCGCCTGAATACAATGATATTTACCGCGAGTGGGGCACGAGATATATTCAGAAAGGCGACACTCAAAAAGCTGAGCAGTATCTAAAAACTGCTGTTCAGCAAAATCCTAAAGATGCGGAAGCGATGATGTATCTAGGCGAGATTTACGAGTCAACGAAACGTCCTGAAGACGCGCTTGCAATGTACAAAAGAGCCAGCCGCGCAGATATGTTCAATGAATTTTCAAAAAAGGAAGCCGCAAAGCTTGAAGATGCCGGAGTTTACGGCGGATTAAATGCGGGTTTTACAGCCGGAGAAAACGATCAGAACCAGCCAGGGCTTTTTGCAAATAAAAATAATCCCGCTTCGTTTGTTGTAAAAAAAGCCGAAAATCCGAGCTTGGTTGAGGACAACAAATTGCCGGACTTGCTTAACGATAATTCAAGCCCGCTCAATGATGACTTTGCGCAGTTTGAAGACAAGACTGTCGGTGAAATTGAAATGGCGAGCGACAATGATTTGCTTGAAAAAAATCCGGACGAAAATCTTCTTGATACTGTCATCGATGAAAATTTTGACGATGCTTCCGATTTAAAAAACAGCAGTCTCGTCGAAAATCATGTTTCAGATGGAAGCGAAGACAATAAAAACGAAAAAACGGCTGATGATTTTGATTTCGCTCAGTTCGGAATTGAAAAGCTCAAGAATGAAAATTCTGAAGAAATTTCTGTAGCTTCAATTGACGATTTAATGCAGGAAGAAGAAATGAACAAAGACAATAAGCCGAAAGATATTGAAGAGCTTGTTGATGACGGAATTCCTTTTGATGATGAAGATGAGCCTGAAATTGAATTTATTCCCGACGGCTCTGATTTTATCAATACATCTTCTGCTGAAGGGCAGGCAGAGACTGAAAAAACTGAAAGCCCGGAAAAGAATTTTCCGAAAAATGAGCTTCCGTCTGATGATGAGGATGAAGAAACCGAGGCTCCTGAAATGCTCGGTTATCCAAATTGGCAGTCCGATCCTGACGGAAAAATGTCAAAGAAAGAGCCTGAAAAAGACGATAAAACTCCGCTAGATCTTTCTGACAAAATCGATTCTCTTGCCGGCCAGGTAAAATCCGCTTCCGAAATGGCTGAAGCCGCAAAAGATTCTGCGGAAAAACTTCTGTCAAACTTTCATGATGAAATTCCTTTTGACGAGGATTTTCCTGAAGAAGAAATTGCAGACGATTTTTATGTCGCTCCTGAAAAATCAGACACGCTTGGAGAAACAGAAAATGAGACTGAAATTTTGGATACTTTGCCGCAATCCGAGCCTGACATGGAAACTGAAGAGACCGCTTATGATTTTGGCGCTGATATAGATTTTCTCCCGGAAGAAGATTCTGTTTCCGAAAATGAGGAATTTGAGGCTGCTGAAAAGAGCGGGACCGAGCTTACACCTGAAGAGCTGATGATGAAGCGCGCAATCGATATGCTTCCTGATATTGTCCGTGGGCTTGAAGACCGTGCGATGTTCTTTAGATTCAAGAATTATCTTGAAATGTTCAAATCTTTGCGGAGCATGCTCGAGTATTTGCCGGATTCAAAGCGCGAAGAATTTCTTTCAAGCGAGAACAGAATTCTCCTTGATTATATTATTTCAAAGCTCGCAGGCAAGCCGGGGCTTTATGCGACGATTCAAGGGCTGTTCAATTCCGGGATAATCCACGAGAATTCTGCCTTGAAAGGCTCGGACAACAGCGGTCTTGAGCTTGTAAAAGAGGTCTTTGAGAATTTAAAACGGCTTTCCAGCTGGCTTGACGACGAAACGCTCAGAATTGCTTTGGATGCGAAAAGCAGCGATCTTCTTAAAAAAATTTGACGGATAGAAAAGTCTGAATCAAGGCTGGCGGCAGAAGATTTTGATTTTTTGCCATGTCCAGCTCTTGAAGTTTCTAAAAAAAAGAAAAAGGGCGGCTTTGATATTTTCTTTGAGAGCGCATCAAAAAATTGAGATGTTTTTGATGCGCTTTTCAATCAACGGCCGCTGTTTTTTATTGGCGGATGTTTTTATATTCTGATGATTTTTGAGTGCGTGATTACTTCGTTTCCTGTTTCTGTAATCAGAACGTCGTTTTCAAGCCTGACTCCGCCAAGTTCCGGATCGTAAAGGCCTGGCTCGAGAGTCACGATGTTTCCTGTCTTGAAAACCTTGTCTTCGCTTGCTCTTGCAGTAACGAACGGAGCCTCGTGAATTTCAAGGCCGATTCCGTGTCCGAGAGAATGAGGCATTTTTCGTTTTCCCCTTGCAAAAACATCGTCTGCGGCTGCGCTTGCTTTTTTTAGCGATTCGCCAGGCTTGTAAAGCTTGAGCGCCTCCGCGGCTGCTTTTTCAACAAGCGAAAGAAGCTCTTCCTGTTTTTGAGAGAGAGGACCTTTTGCAACTGTCAGCGTTGTGTCGCTTGTGTAGCCGTTGTAGACAACTCCGAAGTCAAGAATCGAAAGTCCCTGAGCCGGCCACGGCGCATCTGTGTATTCTGGAAAAGCATGAATCGCAAAGCTCCGTGAAGGGCCGGCCGCCAATGTGTCAAATCCTGTGCGCTCGCAGCCGAATTTTCTAAGCTCGCTTTCTATTAGAAGAGCGACATCCATTTCTTTATGAAGCCAGTCCTCTCTGATTCCGCGCTCGATTTCCGAGATTATGTGGTCTCCAACCCGGCAAGCTTCCTTTGTGCATTCAATTTCATATTCATCTTTTTGTGCGCGAAGCTCGCAAACGTAGTCATGTGTTGAATTTTCGCGGCAAAGAACATCCCAGCCTTCAAGAGCGTCAACATATTTTAGAAAAAGAGGATACGGTGTTTCTGGCGTGAGTTCTACTTTTAGTCTTGTGCTTTTTATTTTGAAAGACTTTAAGACTTCGCTTACAGCTTTTAGATTTCTCCGCTCAAATTTTGTGTACGGGACAATTTTCACATCAACAGCGCGGTTGGCCGCAAGATTTTCATCCCATGGGATAAGAACGCATTTTCCGTCAGAAGTTGCAATAAAAAGCGCGTCCGACGGGTGTCCTGTAAAATATCTGACGGCAGGAGTTCTTCTTCCTTCTGTGTCTTCGAAAACGGCCGCTGTAATTCCGTTTTGCGCCATATACGAGAAAAGTTTTTCCCTTCTGGCAGAAAAAATCGCCTTGATTTCATCTTTTGAATATTCTTTCATAAAATCTCCTTGCAAAAATACATGGAAGTATTTTTTGTTATGATTCCTTTAATTTGTAATTTTTTCTCTCCGCTCTGATGATATATGAAGCGTTTCTGCTTGGCGCAGCCTGCGTAGCCGGCGTAGCCGGATTGCACGAACCGTTTGCGCACAATCTTCGCTTCAAGACGTCTTTCTAATTTCTTTTTAATTTTTTGACTATTAATTTAACGATTTCGTCTTTCGTAATCAAAAGAAGCGCGATTCCTGCTGCCCCATAAACAATAGACGTGAGCAAAAGCGGCGCTCCGAATCCAATCAGCCTTCCATGCCCTTCAAAGCGCGGAACAAGCGCGCTCCGGACAAGGTAAGCCGGAACTGCCGCAATCAGCGATAAAAGCAGAAGTTTAAGCGCATATAAAATTGTTTTTCCTGCGATGAATTTGACATCAAGATTTTTATTTTTTCTCATCAGGACGAAAAGAAGAACTGTGTTTGCAAAGCTCGCGATTGAAAGAGCAAGCGCGATTCCTCCGCCTCCAAGCGGAGAGACAAGCGCAAGGGCAAGCGCGATATTCACTCCAAATCCTGCAATTCCCGCAAATGTCGGAGATTTTGTGTCTCCCTGAGCATAAAAAGCCGGCGAAATTATGCGGTTCACTGCAATAAAAAAAAGTCCTGCGATGTGCCATTTAAAAGCGGAAAGAGTAAGCAAGACCGAATCGTCGCTGAATCTTTTTGACTTGTAAACCAGTGAAATTATCTCTTTTCCGCACACAAGCGACAAAATAGTGATTGGAATTGAAATCAAAGCCATTATTTTCGCTGACGACACAAGCATTTTGTTGAATTCTTGCCAGTTTTGATTTTTCGCCAGTCCGCTCAAATCCGGCAGAATCACAGTTCCGATCGAAACCGCGAAAATCCCAAGAATCAGTTCCTGAAGCCTAAGCGAATATTGAAGAGATGATACAATTCCTTCTCCGGCGCGTCCTGCAAGGGCTGTCGAGACAACATCGTTCAGCTGATACGCGGCCATTCCGATCACTGTAGGAACAATCAGCTTCATTACAGTGCGTGTTCCTGCATCCGAGAAAGCTTTTTTTAGAGAGACAAAATGAAAATTCCAGCCAGTCTTAAGCACGAAAGGCAGCTGAAACAAAGCCTGTACTAGTCCGCCTGAGATAACGCCGATTGACATTGCCCGCGCCGCCATCTGCGAGCGCGCTTCAGCACCAATGTTTGTGTCCATTCCTGAGATTTTTATAAGAAGCGGAGTCAGAATATATGTTGAAGCAATTACGACAGAGTTAAAGAGCACCGGCGTAAATCCGCTAGGCGAGAAAATTTTAACGCCGTTTAGAATGCCCTGAAAAAAAGCCGCGATTGAAATCACAATCAGATAAGGAAACATAATCCGCGTTAAAAGCGAAGTTTCAAAAATCAGAAAGCTGTCATTTCCTTTCAGAAAAATTTTCACAATCAGCGGAGTGAAAATCATTCCAAGAATAACCACGCAAGTTGTCAAAAAAGTAATTAATGTGATTGTCGAGCTTAAAAATTCCTTTGTCTTTTTTACAGATTCAGAATTCTTGTCTTCAAGATAGCCCTTAAAAGTCGGGATAAATGCCACTGAAATCGAATTTTCCGCGAACAGCCTTCTTAAAAGATTCGGAATCATAAAAGCGATTCCAAAAGCGTCCGCAAATTTTGATGTACCAAGAAAAGCCGCCTTTGTCATTTCGCGCACAAGTCCTAAAATTCGCGAACAAAGCGTAAAAAACGAGAGCGAAAGCCCCGCTGACAAAAGTGATTTTGATTTTTTATTTTGAGCTTCTTTTTTTTCTGACATGGAAAATAGATTAGCACAAAAACGCAATGGTGAGAATTTGGATTTTTTTAAGGATTTTGCTTGTGTTCCATTGTTTTTAATTTTTGGAAATCCAGTTATGTTTTTCCAGCGCGCAATGTGGAAAATTGAAAAAAATTGCATTATACTTTGTGCCATGACAAAAAACACAATTCCAGAGCGAAAAGATGTTCCCGAAGAGGATAAATGGGATCTTTCTACATTATATAAGTCAGATTCTGACTGGGAAGCTGATTTGGCTTCAATTCCATCTCTTGCAGAAAAAGTTGTTTCATATAAAGGAAATCTTGGCGAAAGTGCAGAATCTTTGCTTGCCGCATTAAAATCGAACGAGGAGCTTGAAAAAGTCATCGAGACTGTCTATGTTTACGCTTCTTTGAGGCATACCGCTGATGAAAGTGATTCTGTCGGACAAAACATGGAAGGCCGGGTTACGATGGCTTATGTGCAGGCGGAAAGCGAAACGTCATTTTTTTCGCCTGAGCTAATGGCTATTCCAGATGAAAAAATCAATTCCTGGCTGAATCTTCCTGAATTTGCAGATTATAAAGTTTTCATTGAAAAACAGCTGTTTGAGAAAAAACATATTTTAAGCGAAAAAGAAGAGCGAATTTTATCATTGCAGTCTGAAAGCTCCAACATCGCCGAAAACACGTTCAGCTTGCTTACGAATGTTGACCTGACTTTTAAGCCTGTTCACGCTGATGGCGAGGAAAAGCCTCTTACCCAGACGACATTTTCTACATTTTTGCATAATCATGACAGAAAAGTCCGCGAGGAAGCATACAAAAATTTTTATGCTGAATTTACTGCTCATCAGAATACTATTGCGAGCCTTTATGCAGGCAGTGTAAGCCAGGATGTTTTTATTGCGCGTGCTAGAGGCTATAAATCATCGCTTGAGGCTGCTCTTTACGGCGACAAAATTCCGGAAAGTGTCTATAAAAATCTGATTGAGACAGTCCACAAAAATCTTCCGGTTTTGCACAGATATTATTCTCTCAGAAAAAAAGTTTTGGGATTAAAAGAACTCCGTCATTATGATGTTTATGTGCCTCTCGTTGAAAACTGCCAGACAGAAACAACTTATGATGAGGCTGTCGAAATTTGCCGGAATGCGCTTTCTCCTCTTGGCAAAGAATACACAGATATTCTTTGCGGCGGACTAAAGGGCAGGTGGGCAGACCGTTACGAGAACAAAGGAAAGCGCAGCGGAGCTTTTTCTTCCGGGGCATACAAAGGCTATCCTTACATTCTTCTTAACTACAAGGAAGATTCAATCCGCGATTTATTCACGATGGCGCATGAAGGCGGACACTCAATGCACACTTATTTCTCAAAAAAGAGCAATCCTTTCATGTGCTACAGCTACACGATTTTTGAAGCTGAAGTCGCCTCTACATTTAACGAGGAGCTTGTTTTTGAGTATCTTTTGAAAAACGCGAAATCTGACGAGATGAAAAAATATTTGCTTTCAATGCGCGCGGACGACATTCTTGCGACTTTGCACCGCCAGACAATGTTTGCGGAATTTGAATTGAAAGCGCATGAGCTTGCTGAAAGCGGAACTCCGCTCAATGCTGAAACTCTGCGGAGTATCTACCGGGAGCTGCTCGTTCAGTATTTTGGTCCGGAAATGGTTTTTGAGGAAAATTCCGATATGGAAGGCTTGCGAATTCCTCATTTTTACGGAGCTTTCTATGTTTACAAGTATTCGACAGGAATTTCTGCGGCGCTTGCTTTGGCAAAGCGTGTTACAACTGGCGGCGAAAAAGAGCGCGCCGATTATTTTGAATTCCTGAGCAGCGGAGGAAGCCGTTATCCTCTTGAAAGCCTGAAACTTGCCGGCGTTGATATGTCGTCGCCGGAACCGGTTCAATCCGCCCTGGATATTTTCAAGAATATTGTTGAACAGCTGGAAAAACTTCTTTGATTTTATAAAAAATGTTTGTCAGGCTGAATTTGTTTCAGAATCTGCAACATTTTCAACGAACGGATTTCGATTAAAAACCGGAAAATGCCGCAATGATTTTTATTGTCGGGCAGCAAGTGAAAAATCGTAGATTTGATTTTTTAGATTGGAGAAATTATGGAAAAGAGTGAATTTGTTTCTCTTCTTCAGAAAGTGCCGAAATCTGAGCTTCACATTCACATCGAGGCTGTTATGAGCCGCGAGACAATCAAGAAGCTCTATTTGAAAAAAAACGGCCGCGAATTTTCTGATGACGATATGACGAGACTTTTTGATTACTCTGACTTGAACGGTTTTATCGTTGCGTTCTTGCAAGTTCAGGATTTGTTCACTTCTGTTGATGATTTCGATTTGATTTTTGAGGATTTCAAGAATTATCTTTTGCGCAATGGAATTGTCTATACTGAAGCTTTTTTTGCTCCGTCAGCGTTCATAAAAAAAGGTTTTAAATATGATGAGATGACGCGGAATTTTGAGAAAAACCTGAAAAAAATCAAGAAAGAGACTGGAATCACGGTAAAACTGATTGGAGATGTAAGCCGGACTTTTGGCCTTGAGAATGCTGAGAAAAATCTCGAGATGTTCAAGAAAAATGTTTTTGAAGGCTTTATCGGAATCGGGCTTGGCGGAGCAGAAAGCAAAGGCCCTTCAAAAGATTTCGCCCCTGTTTTTAATG
>CAVDRA010000053.1:0-9107 GCA_963611155.1 bacterium
ATTCCGGAAAATATCCAGAAAAAATTTCCGTCGCCTCAGGCCGCGGTGCTTGCCTACAACAAGGAAATCATAAAGCGCGTCGCCGCGGACAAGTCGGCGTGCTGCTGCAAAATTCAGATTGCCTATTACGAGGCGATGGGGCTTGAAGGCTTAAGCGTTTACAGGGAAACGATAAAGGCTGTGAAAGAAGCCGGCCTTGTCTCTGTTTCCGACATCAAAAGGGGCGATATTGCCGACACGGCAAAGGCTTACGCCCGCGCGCATTTTGGAAAGAATTCAGATTTTGAAACTGATATTGTCACGATAAATCCTTACATGGGCTTTGACACCTTAAAGCCTTTCACCGAATACTGTAAGCCTGCCGGAATTTCGGGGCTTTCAAGCGGAGAAAAAGGAATTTTTGTTCTTTTGAGAACATCGAATCCAGGCATGGCTGATATTGAGCAGCAGGAGCTTAAGGCTGGCGGACGTGTTCTTGACAGGACCGGAAGCGAGCTTGAGAGAATTTCCTGCGAGTTCAAGTCAGTCTATGAGAACCAGACTTGCTCGCCTGTGGGGGCTGTTGTCGGCTGCACGGAGGAAAGCGATGCCCGCGCAATCAGAGACGCTTATCCTGATATTTTCTTTTTGATTCCGGGATACGGAGCGCAGGGAGGGGCTGCGAGAATAGCCGCGACTCTTCTGGACAAGGCCGGCGGAACAGTAAATTCAAGCCGCGGAATAATCTGCGCATGGAAAAAGGATCCTTCATTAAAAGACAAGATTGAGTCTGCTTCGCTTTCAATGGCTGATATTGCAGAAAGCGCGGCGCGGGCCGCTTTGGCTTCAAAAGAAGACCTGTTAAACGCGAAGGCCTCATTGTAAGAAAAAATGCAGGCCGTTTCTGTTCAGCCTGTTTCTGCTGCATTGAGCGGCTGTTTTTTTATTCATCACTTGAAAATATAAAAAGAGGTAAGTATGGCAGATGTAAAATCGTGTTCCGGCGAGACTTTTCCGGTTTTTACAGTCGGAAAAGTTTTTGAGATAAATGATGTCAAGGGTGCTGTTCCTGAGGGAAGCGTCTATCATCTTTCGCTTGAAATTTCATCTTTCTTGTCTAAAAAATCCTGTCCGCCGAAAGCCGGCCAGTTCTATCTTCTGCGCTGCGTGAAGTCCGGTCTTTTGCTCGGCCGCCCGATTTCTGTTTATCATTCTGATTTTGATGAAAGCTCCGGCACGCTCTGTGTTGAATTCCTGATTCTGCGGAAAGGGAAGGGAACAGAGGAGCTTTGCGGCCTGAATAAAAAGGACGATGTTGAGATTATCGGGCCTCTCGGAAATTACTGGCCTGTTCCTGATGAAAATTCAAAAATCGCCATTTTCGGAGGCGGAGTCGGAGTCGCGCCTGTCGCGGGATTCGCTTCAACCTTAAAGCCGAAATCCTATGATTTTTACGCGGCTTTCAAGTCTGGAAGCTACGGCCTTGAGCATGTTGACGCCGCAAATCTTGTTGTGACAACAGACGACGGTTCTGTCGGAATAAAAGGAATGATAACGGCTGCGGTTGATGCCGCAAGCATTAAAAAATATGACGCTGTTTATGCCTGCGGACCTGCTCCGATGCTTTCGTATATCAAGAAAATCACAGAAGAGGCGGGGGTCCAGTGCTGGCTAAGCCTTGAAAAGCGTATGGCCTGCGGTCTTGGAGCTTGTCTTGGCTGCACTGTAAAGACTTCCGAGGGAAACAAGAGATGCTGCAAGGACGGCCCTGTTTTTGACGCTAGAATTCTTGATTTTTCTCCGTCATTTTCTGAAGTCACAAAGCCTCTTGACCGCCGTTCTCCGCTTGCCGAAAACGAGTCGCCTGATTTGAGCGTGAAAATCGCCGGCGTGGAGTTCAAGAATCCTGTGATTGCCGCCAGCGGAACGTTCGGCTATGGAAGCGAGTATTCGACGCTTTTCGATGTCGGCTCTCTCGGCGGAATTTGCTCTAAGGGCCTGACTCTGGAGGCGAGGGGAGGAAACACCGGCGAGCGTCTGGTAGAGACTCCTTCCGGCCTTATAAACTCAATCGGCCTTGAAAATCCTGGAATTTTGCATTTTATCGAAAACGAGCTTCCAGAAATGATGAAAATCGGAGCTACTCCAATTGCGAATCTTTCTGGTTCTAGCCTTGAGACTTATGTGAAGGGAGCTGAACTTTTGGACAAGACTGAAATTCCTATGATTGAGCTTAATATCAGCTGTCCGAATGTGAAGGCGGGCGGAATGGCGTTCGGAATGAATCCTGAAACTGCCGCGTGTGTCGTGAAAGCTGTGCGAAGCGCTACAAAAAAGCCTCTTATGGTAAAGCTTAGTCCAAATGCGCCGGATTTGGCCGGAGTTGCTCTTGCGGCGCAGGAGGCGGGAGCCGATGCTTTAAGCCTTGTGAATACTTTTCAGGCGACTTCGATAAATATTGAGACTGGACGTCCTGTCTTTGAGAATGTAAGGGCTGGTTTTTCGGGGCCTGCGGTAAAGCCGATCGCGCTTAGAATGGTTTACGATGTGTGCGGAGCAATCAGAAAGCTTCCTGCTGAACGTCAAATTCCTGTTGTGGGGCTCGGCGGAATCTCTTGCTGGCAGGATGTTGTCGAGTTCATAATGGCGGGCGCTCAGGCTGTCGAGGTCGGAACTGCCACCTTCGGAAATCCTTATGCGATGCGCGACATGATTGCGGGGCTTGCTCTTTTTATGATCCGCAAGGGCTACAGGTCTCTCGGGGATTTTAGAGGCTGCGCTCTGTAGATGTCCGGCTTTGCAAAAGCTCGCCAGAAGCTGCCAAAAAAACAAAAACAGCACTGGCCGAGACTCTTGAAAACGCCGGACACGGTATGCGTCAAAAAGATGCATGCCAAGCCGCTTCAATTCTTAGCGAAAAAAGGACTTTAAATGAATCTTACAAATATTTTTATAATCATTTGTCTTTCAGGAATCCTTGTCTCATTTCTGAAAGATCTCATTCTTGAGAAAATCGACTTTAGATTTCGGAAAAAGCACGGGCTTGAGATTCCGCGCGTCCTTGAAAAATTTGTCGATAAGGCAACCCTGGAAAAAACATGCCGCTATGAGGATGCGCAATACAAAATCTGGCTTCCTTCAGCGCTGTTCGAGCTTGCCCTGGATATTTACCTTGTTCTTTCAGGTTTTTATCCGGCTGTTTTTGCGACGGTCGCATATTTTGTTGACAGCGGATTTGCGGTTTCTTTCCTGTTTTTGCTTATCGTCACGGTTCCTGGAGTTCTTCTTTCCGTTCCTTTTGATTTGTACAGCGAATTCGGAATCGAAAAGCAGTTCGGTTTCAGCAAGATGACTTTCGGAATGTGGCTTACAGATGGAATAAAAGGCCTTGCACTTTCGGTTGTTATCGCCGCTCCGCTTATTTTTGCGGCCAGTCTTCTTTTTAAGTATTGCGCCGGTTTCTGGTGGATTTTGCTCGGTGCGCTTTACATTGTTTTTTCGCTGGGAATTTCTGTTTTTTATCCGCTTTTTATCGCGCCTCTTTTCAATAAATTCACGCCGCTGGAAGACGGAGAGCTAAAAAGCAGGCTGGAATCTCTCTTGAAAAAATGCGGGTTCAAGCCGAACGGACTTTTTGTGATGGATGCCAGCCGGCGTTCAGGGCATTCAAACGCTTATTTTACAGGATTTGGAAAGTCAAAGCGCGTTGTGCTGTATGACACTCTTATAGCCCAGCTTTCGCCTGAAGAAATCGAGGCTGTGCTCGGACACGAGCTCGGACATTATAAGAACCGCCATATCGTAAAGCGTCTTTTGATTGTGATTCCCCTGGTTTTCGCGTTTTTGTTTGCGGTCAGCTTTTTGATTGAAATGCCCTTTTTCTATGAGAGCTTCGGATTTGTTCTTGGAAGCGAGGTTTCTTATAAGATGATGTTTACGGGGCTTTTCCTTGTGGGCAAGACTTTTGGCGGCTGGGGAGACTTCTTTGAGCCAGTCATGAATTTTTTCAGCAGAAGGGACGAATTTCAGGCGGATGCGTTCTCAAAAGACGTTTGCGGAAGTGCCGAGCCTTTGATTAGCGCTTTGATAAAGCTGGAAAAGGAAAATCTTAGCGAAATTCAAGTTCCTAAGGTGTACGCTGTGTTTAACTACAATCATCCGCCGCTTCTTGAGCGGATTGAAGCTTTGCAGAAATAAAAAAAGGTCAGGGAGACTAGACACAAGACAACAAATCATAGAGCTGCTCCTTCCGGCCTGACTCGGTTTTGAAATGTGTCTTTGTTAGTTCCTGACCAATGCTGATAATATATCAAAAATGGGCTAAAAGCTCAATACAAGACCAGGGCTTCCGCATTATAATTTCTGAAGAACTCTAAGCAAACAATTTTCGCGTTTTATGCAAAGAGTTCTTTTGTGGCTCAAAGGAATTTTTGGTTTTCTGATGATGTCAGAAAAGTCTGTTGCGGCCAAAAGGTTCATTGTGATTTTTCTGATTACATTCAGATTTTGGGCACTGTTATCTTTTCTGACGCGACAGTAATCTTCATCAAAAACTGTATCTAAAACCCAGTGAAGTTTATTTTCAACGCTCCAGTGCGAACGCATTGCTTTTGCAGCCAAAGTTACATCTTTCAGGGAAGTTATAAAATATCTTACGTCTGTAGATTCGCCATTTTTTGTATTGCGATGGCATTTTACCATTCCGATTCCGTGCAATTCTGCCCATTCATCCTTTTCTGTAAGCCATTTTAAATTTGTACAAAGATAATAGTCTCTTTTTTCAATCCGTCCATGATCTTTTTCCACACCGCAGTCAAAATGCTGGATTTTATATCTTGTGCAATATTTTTCATCAAGCTCATGACTAAAAAAATCTTTTACATCTTCATGAATCTTTCCCTGATTTCCCTTTAACGAAAAAAGATAATCCGATTTCTTTTCTATTATTTTCTCAGCAATTTTTTTCTGACAGCCCATCGCATCTATCGTGACTATCACACCTTTTAAATTCAGCAAATCAAGAAGTTCCGGGATTGCCGTAATTTCGTTGGATTTTTCTTCAGTTTTACCTGACCAAAACAGACTCCAAGCGAACTTGCGAACGCTGATACTACATGAGCTGCTTTCTGACTGGCACTTTCTGACCTTCGGATTGTTTTTCCGTCTATTGCAATAATTTCCTGCCGGGGCAGCTGCTCCTTAAAAATGTCTTTTGTGTATTCGCAGAAAACTTTCTCAAGCTGTTTGCTGTCAATTCCTGCCAAAACCCGAAGAATTGTGTCAGCACTTGGCACTCCGTTTTCAAGTTTCAGATATTTTTTTAGAAAATCTTCGCTTAATTCTGCATTTAATTGTATTTCTTCAATATTTTTATACCCGCAGAGCATTCCGATTAAAACTATCAGCAGAATTTCAACAAGTTCATGCTTTTTACATCTGTCAATTCTAAATCTTTTATTTGTTTTAATGATTCCTTTAATTCCATTTTTCCACCCGAATGGAATTTTATCAGATTTTGAATTTTTTAAACAGTCTTTTTTTATAATGCGGTTGCCCTGAATACAAGACTTAAATTATTATCCAGCGCATCCGTTTTAGCTTTTTCTATTCTTTTCTAAGCGATGCGTCAAGCTGCTGATCGAAAAAATCAATATTGATGTCGCTTTCAAGCTCGTTAAGGTCGCATAAAAAATCGTTTAAGTCGCATTTTTTCTCGTACTCTGTCGGAGCGTGGTTCTCAAATTTGTAGCATTTATAGTAAAGGTCCCCGCCTTTGAAATAAGCGCATATCCTGTAAAAATATTTTGGCTGGACAACGCGGTTGCTTAAGAGATATTTGTTTTTTGTGAAGTCTTTTTCAAAAACCGGGCCTGAATAGATATAAACGGATTCAGCCTGCTCTGCCGTCCGTTCGATTTCTTTTGTTATTCTGTCCCAAATTCCCTCTTTCAGCGATTTCGGCATTGGAAGAATATTAGATGTGATGTAAGTTGTTTTCTGTGTTTCCGCATAAGTCATCGCATGCTCCCGTGGAAACATCTGCGTTTTGTACAGGTTCAGAGAGTCAATCTCCTTTGCGGTTGTCTTATTCTGCTTTATTCTTGAGTCAGTAACCCATTCTTCTGCCACATTGCTTACTCCCATCTTCATGATTGGCGTGTATCTGTACATTGACCAGACTGGAAGTCCGTAGGTGTCATTGAAGCCGAGGGTATAGCTGTCATTTTTCAGAACGTATGTGTTTTTGTCGTTTGCTTTCGGGTATTCTGTGATTGCCTGCGGAAAGCAAAGAAATGGCGCAAACGCTAAAGCCAAGCTTAAAAATGTTTTTTTCATACTTTTCATCCTCTTTTAGATAATTCTAACCCATAATTTTGAGAATGGAAAATTTTGTATTGAAAAGCGAATGAAAAAAAGAAATATAAAATAGAAAGGTATGAAAAATAAAAAAAATCCTGTCAAAACTGACAGGATTCAACATTGAGACTGACACGATTCGAACGTGCGACCCCCACCTCCGCAGGGTGGTGCTCTAATCCAGCTGAGCTACAATCTCATAAAACAACACTTGAAGAGTGAATGTTCTTTTTAACGGAGGCGACAGGAGTTGAACCTGCCCAGCCCGAAAAGGAACTGACGGATTAGCAATCCGTTGTATTACCGCTCTACCACACCTCCAGGCGTTATCAAAAAAAGCGGAGCGATAGGGATTTGAACCCCAGATACCTTGCGGTATGCCGGTTTTCAAGACCGGTGCATTCAGCCACTCTGCCATCGCTCCATGTGTTTGATATGTTTAGATATTAAATCTTTTTATGGATTGTGTCAATAACTGAAAGAAAAAAAATTAATTTTTTTTAAAAAAAATTTTCAGTAGAATTTTTTGTTTTTCTTGCATATATTTACCGTATGGATAAAAACAGAATATTTCTTGGTTTTGTGACTGTAGCATTAGGTCTTTTTCTTTTGATTTCTCCAGAAACGTTTGTCTCGTTTTTTGTGATTATACTTGGTGTAGCGGCTGTTGTTGACGGAATTTTTATTCTGGCTGCGTCGCGTAATCTGATTCTGGATCCGCAATACAATATGATTGTGACAGTCCGTGGAATTTTGAGCATTATTGTGGGCGCGCTTGCTGTTGTGCTTCCTATGGCTGTCGCAAATATCGCATGGAAGATTATGGCCTATGTTTTGGCGGTTTATCTTTTGGTGTCAAGCGGAATGCAGATTTATACAATCTTAAAACTTCATCGGAACGGAATTATGATTCGGCAGTCGATGATTGAGGTTTTGACTTCAGTTTTGCTTGCGCTTGCGCTTTTTGTAATTCCAAGTCAGGTTGCCGGAAAATTCCTTGTGAGGCTTTTTGGACTTGCATTAGTGATTTTTGGCGGGGGGACAGCGTTTTTGCAGTGGCGAAACAGGCCTCTTACAGTTGTTCCTGACTCAGTTGAAAATGCTGATGAGAATAGCGGGCATGAAGAAAATCATGCCGATGAGAAAACAGAAAATTAAGGTGTCTTTGGGCTTGCATTGAGAAAATCAACAGAAAACAATGCAAAATCGAATTGGAATAATAAAAAATAATTTGGAGAAAATATGAAAATTAAAAAATTGGATGAAATCTTAAAAGAAAATGAATATCCAGGACGAGGAATTGTTGCGGGATTGAGCGCAGATGGAAAATATGCTGTGAGCGCTTACTGGACAATGGGAAGAAGCGCGGGAAGCCGCAACCGTATTTTTGTTAAAGAAGAAGAGAACGGCAGCGAAGTTGTGAGAACGAAAGCTTTTGACCCGAGTTTGATTGCCGGAGACCCAAGCTTGATTATTTATGCTGCTGTCCGTCAGCTTGAAGGCAAAACGATTGTGACGAACGGAGATCAGACCGACACGATTTTTGACGGAATGAAAAAAGGTGAGACTTTTGAGCAGTCGCTTCGTGTTAGAAAATACGAGCATGACGCTCCAAATTTTACCCCGAGAATTTCTTCGTTGCTGAATGTTGAAAATGGAAGTTATGATTATGCGATTTCTATTTTAAAAAGCGACTGCGGAAATGGCGACAATTGTCTCCGGTTTACTTTTACTTACGATAACCCGCAGGCAGGCGAGGGACACTTTATCCATACATATAAGGAAAATGGCAATCCTCTTCCGAGCTTTGAAGGCGAGCCTGAGAAGGTTGAAATTAATGGAACAATCGATGAATTTACAAATATGATTTGGTCGTCATTAAACGAGGAGAATAAGGTTTCGCTTTTTGTAAGGTTCATCGATATTCAGACGGGAAAGTACGAAGATCGGATAGTCAATAAAAATAAATAAGACGTGGAACAAGAGAAATCGCGGAAACTCTGAATGAAAAAACTTATCTGCACGACACTTCTAGTTGAGACTTCACCGCAGGGAATTCCTCTTGGTGCGGCTTGCATCGCTTCGGCTATAAAAGCTTCGCAGGTTACAAAAGGAAAGTATGATGTGGAGCTTGTTGATTTTTCGGCCGAGGATCCGGAAATCATCCTTGCAAGCCAGAACGGCGGAGAACGTGCGGTTGCTTCTTTTATTGCGCAAAAACTCGCTGGAAAAGAAGCGGATTTTGCATGCTTTAGCGTTTATGTCTGGAACAGAAATGTTTTGACTCTGGCGGCAGGTGAGCTGAAAAAACTTTTGCCTAAATGTATATGCATTGCCGGCGGTCCTGAAGTTACTGCGGCTCCGACATCTTTTGGAAACTCCTTTGATTTTACAACAGCTGGGCAAGGTGAGCTTGCGACAGTGCAGCTGCTTTCTGAAATTGAAAGCGGAGTTGATTCGTCTGAAATTCCGGACAATATTTTAGGAATTTATGTTCCTGAAAATTCTAGTTTAGAAAAAAACGATGAAAACCTGTCTGCTGATGGAAAAAAATCTTTTTCAGACAGCGGAACTTCTGAATCACGAAAAATAAAACGCGCTGTTCCCTGTCCTGTTGAAGCTTGTCCCTCTCCTTATCTTGACGGCACTATAGACCCTTCTAAATACGGCGGAGCGCTTTGGGAACTTGCGCGCGGCTGCCCGTTTAAATGCTCATATTGCTATGAAAGCAAAGGCGAGAAAAAAATTGCATATTTTCCGATGGAGCGTCT
>CAVDRA010000054.1:0-9002 GCA_963611155.1 bacterium
CGAAGCAGTAAATTTTCTCATAGAAGACAGAGATTCTGTTATAAAAGAAAAATCTACTTTTTCTGCAACGGAAGTCTCCGCTTTTGCAGCTTGCTTTTTATTCGGCTGAGCAACAGAAGGCGAGCGCTCCTGAACAGAAATTCTGGTAGCCATATTCTTAGCAACAACAGCTTCCTGCGACTTTATGTCAGCTTTTGAGCCGAAAATTCTTTCGATGTCAAGAAGAATAAAAAGCCTGTTGCTTACTTCAACAACACCTTGAATATACTTAATATTTATATCGCCAAAAAGCGGATGAGGCGGATTTATCGTAGACTTTTGAATTCCGACAACTTTATCAATTTCATCAACTACAACACCAAAAGTCTGCTCACCGACTGAAACAATAAGCATATTTTCAATGGCATCGTACTCCCGCTCTGGAATATCAATGTTAAAGAACAGCCTAAGGTCAACGATCGGAATGATTTCGCCACGAAGATTATAAACTCCAAGCACGAAAGGCAAAGTATTAGGAACGTAAGTGAATCTTCCTGCTTTTGCAATCTCCTTGACTTTCATAATATCAATAGCATAATCCTTGCCTGCCAGAGAGAAAGTGACCATCTTATAATCAACGACACTTAGTTTCTCCTTTCTTTCCTGCTCAACAGCATCCGCAGGATCTGCCGTAGCAATCGCCTGAAGACTTCCAAGACTTTGTTTAAGCACAGAGTTGATTGTTTGTTTTTCGTTTGCTGTATTATCCATTACTCTCCCCTTATTCGCTTAAAATCCCGCTTTCCTGGCGAGCCTCTATTTCCTGACGAACTCCAAGCTCCAAAAGCTGCGTAACATCAATAATAAGAGAAACCGAACCATCACCTAAAATTGAAGCACCAGCGATTCCTGGAGACTGGGTAAACTGGTCACGAAGAGGCTTGATAACGACATCTTCCTCACCGATAAGATTATCAACCATAACACCAATTTTTTTATCCTGAGAACCAACAATTACAACAAAGCAATACTCAGCGTCATCTTTTGTCTTGATATTAAACAGACGGCTCAGACGAAGAACAGAGATAACTTCGTTTCTGACATTTAAAACTTCATAATTGTCGATAGTATTGATCTCAGATTTCTTTACACGGACACTCTCAATTACATTTGCAATTGGAATTGAATAAACTTCTCTTCCAACACGAACAAGCAAACCTTGAATAATTGCAAGAGTAAGCGGCAACCGAATTGTAAACTTGGAACCTTTTCCTTTCTCTGTAGTCACATTTACAGTTCCGTTAAGTTTTTCGATCATCGTCTTTACAACGTCAAGACCTACTCCCCGGCCTGAAATATTCGTGATTTTCTCAGAAGTCGAGAATCCCGGCAAAAAGATAAGATTTGCGGCTTCCTGCTCAGTGAGAACTTTATTCGGATGAATAAGCCCTTTTTCAATCGCCTTTGCACGAACTCTTTCAATATCGATACCAAAGCCGTCGTCCACGACCTCAATAACAATCATATTGCCTTCGTTCGCTGCCTTTAAAAGAACAGTTCCAGTCTCATCCTTGCCTTCTTCTTTTCTCTGTTCAGGCATTTCAATTCCGTGATCAACAGAATTTCGTACGCAGTGCATAATCGGATCCATAAGATCATCGATTACAGTCTTATCAAGTTCTGTTTCCTCACCTTCAATAAGAAGCCGGACTTTTTTGCCCAAGTCTTTCTGCAAATCGCGGACAACCCTAGGAAATCTGTCGAAAATCTGGCTGATTGGAACCATTCGGATTTTCATGACCCCTTCCTGAAGTTCTCCAGTTATGCGTCCGAGATTTTGTGTTGAAGAATGGAACTTTGAATTCAAATCCTTAAAACGGTTTTCAAATGCGTCAAAGAAATTCGCCACATCTCCAAACTCGTTCATAATATTAGATTTTATATCTTTTACAGCAACACCATTCTGAATCTCTTCCAGATATTGAGGAAGCTGCTCAAACATTCGTCTGATTTTTTCTTTATAAGATGAATCAAGAGTCTGAAATTGGACAAGCATATCCGCAAAATGCTGCTGACTCTGATTAAAAGCTGCCTTTGTGATTACCGTTTCGGAAACGAGATTCAAAAGATAATCAATTCTCTTTGAATCAACACGCAAAATAGAACTTTGCTGAGCGTGTCCGCTAGCAGGAGCCGCTTTCGCAGGAGTTTTAGCCGGCTCAGTTTTTGCCGCCGCAGTTTTTTCTGCAACAGCCTTGTTTTCTGCCGGCTGAGGAACAGGCTCAGTCTTAGGAGAAGCAGGCGGAGTTGAAACATTCTGAGCTGGTGCGCTCTGAGCAACAGGAGACACCGAATTTTGCACTGGCACAGTTTCCTGCGACACCCGAGCTGTAGAATCTGAAGCAACCGCATTATCAATACATCTTGCATCAACGCTTACAGTAACATCATCAAGAAAAGCAGTATCCTCAATCTGCGGCTGAGAATTTGTAGAAGCAAGATAATATGTTACATTTTTATAGAATTCATCAGAATAAAGCGCATCAAAATCAGGAACAGTTTTCAAAACGGTTCCGCAAGCCTTCAAAGCCGCAAAAACCTGAATTCCGCCGACCGATTTCATCGGATTGGTTTCATCAAACACAATCGAAATTTGCCAAAGTTTTTGTCCTTTAGAGCACCCCTGCTTTAATTCCAACAGCTCATATTCAGACAAATCAATTTTCTCAGAAGAAGATGGATTTGAAACAGGGGCAGCTACATTCTGAAGCACAGGCTGAGAAGGAACCTTTTTTGCAGCTTCTGCCGCACTTCCATTTCCAGGAATAAGCGAGCGGATCTTATTTGTGATTTCTTCTACGCTTTCACCGTAAACAGAACCGCTTGTCCGAGCCTCAAGCATTGCCTTTATGACATCAAGCGCCTTCAGCAAAGTATCTACAATATCCTCATTGACCTTTACACGATCGGAACGAACCTCATCAAGAAGGTCTTCCATTGTATGGGCAAAAGTTGAAATTTCTGTGAATTCTACAGCGGCAGAATTGCCTTTTAAAGTATGTGCCGCCCGGAAAATCTCATCGATTGCGTCATGGTTACTAGGATCATTCTCGATCGCAAGAATATTGCTTTCAAGATTGTCAACCATTGTTTCCGCTTCAGAAAAGTAATCTTTCAATAATTCTTCATTGGTAGCGTCAAGATAATCACTCATATCTATATTTTAATCCTTTAAGATTCAAAGTCAAGGAAAATGATTTTTTAAGGCTAATTTAAAAGTCTTGCGAAATCATCTCCGCCAGCTTGCAAACACCTTCAACCATCGCCTTGTGCTCTTCAGGAGCAATTCTAGCATAAAGAGTTTCAGGAGTATCATCTGGAAAAACAGGAACTCTTTTCTGAACAAGAATTTTTCCTGTGTCACAGCCTGAATCCACGAGATGAACCGTACATCCTGACTCTTTTTCGCCAGCTGCAAGAACCGCCTCGTGAACATTGTGCCCCCACATTCCAACCCCGCCGAATTTCGGCAAAAGCGCAGGATGCAGATTCACAATCCGATTTGAATATTCTTCTATTATTTTTCCGCTCAAAACTGTAAGCCAACCGGCCAGAACAACCGCATCACAGCCAGACGATTTTACGGAAGAAAGAGCCGCATCTGAAACAGCAATGCGCTTTTCTTCCTTTGAAACATTTTTCGCCTTTTCTGCCCCAAAAAGCGCATATGGCGAAACTATTTTTGTCTCAATTCCAGCATTCTGCGCACGCTCAAGAGCATAAGCCTTTTTTGTATCTGCAATCACAATCTGAATATGATACGGGCAGTCCGCATGGGATTTCTCATAGTCAATCAGAGCCTGAAGGTTCGTGCCGCCGCCGCTTACCAAAACAGCAATTTTCATTTTTTTCATAGTAAAAATATACAATCTTTCCAAAAAGTTTACATCAGACAGAAACTAAAATTTAAAGTCTGCCATCTGAGCACCAAGTTTCTCAGTATTTTTATTGTTCTCTTCAACATGCTCCTTTGATTTTTCCAAAGAAGATGTAACTTTCCGAATTGAAGAATCAATTGAATTCACCTTGTCGTTTGTGGCAAAAGTAACCCTGCTAAGATTCTTCATCTCATTTGCGATCTGTTCTCCGCCCTGCAGCATTTCTGAAGAGCCGGTTTTTACAGTGTAAGTAGAGTTTGTCAGAAGGCTTATTCCGTCAAGAATCTGCTTATTGCCCTCTTCCTGCTCCTGCATTGCATTTGAAATCATAAGCTCTTCATTTTTGACTTTCTGCGAAAGCTTGTAAATTTCGCTGAACTGATTTGCAGCAGTCTCAGTGTTTTTCGCAACTTCGTCAATAAGCTCAGCAAGGCTTTTCAAATCTTTTTCAATTGATTTCGCGCTTGCTGCAGACTGCTCTGAAAGTTTCCGGATTTCATCAGCGACAACTGAGAATCCCTTTCCAGCGTCTCCAGCATGAGCCGCCTCAATTGCCGCGTTCATTGAAAGCAAGTTTGTCTGGCTCGCAATATTTTGGATAATTTTGCTCGCGTCAAGAAGAAGATTCGATTTTTGAAGGACTTCTTTTGAAAGGCTTGAAGCGCCCTGAATTTCTTTCATTCCGTTTTCAGAAGCAGATTCAAGTTTTTCTACAGTTCCGCTGTTGTTTTTCAGGCTTTTTGTAACGCCGTTCACATTCGCAACCATCTCTTCAATCGCTGCTGATGACTGCGTAATAGCCGAAGTCTGGTTTTCAATCTCGTCATTAAGTTTTCTTATATGCTTGATGATTTTCTCTGCCGTCGCGCTCGATTCCTCAACAGAAGCAACCTGGTTTGTCATCTCGTCTTTTACAGAATCAGCAACGCTGCGCACCTCGTCCAAATCAAAAATCGACTGGTTTACATAATCCGCAACTTCACTGGAAACAGAAACCGTGGAGTGAATGTCAGCGTTCATGTCCTTAAAAATACACTTGACTTCATTGTACATATGGTTCAAGTCATTGTTCAAAATTCCGAAGTCGTTTCTTGTGATAATCTGGGCATTTTTTACTGTATAATCCCTATTTGCAAGCGCGCCGATTATGTTTTTTTCCTGCTGCAAATTCTTCGAAATATCCAAGGCAGTCACCATAGTCGTGGCTATCAAAGAAACAAATGCAAGGAATCCGGACATAAAAAGAGACTTCATCAAAGCGCCGGAAAGCTCGTTTCTTGCAACCTTGTCAACCGAGAACGTCGCATACAACACAAGAAAATATCCTATAAAAACCAGGGCTGTATAGAGTATGAGTCTTTCGCTGTTTGAGCTTGTCGTATTCTCCCTGTCAAAAGGAAGCCAATGCATAAAATGCTCGAATTTGCTGTAAAAAAGCGTAAGAAAAGCCGTCTCGAACATGAACACGAAACCAAAGTAAATCAGAATAATCGTAAGATAAGGGCTTTTGTCTCCAAAACCTGAAAGAGCTGCACCTGAAGACAAAAGCGAAAATCCGACAGAAAGTGAAGTCACAATAGAAAAAACTGCATTGTAGGCAATAATTATAAAACGGGACTTTACGATTAAAGAATTAAGATTTTTTGTGTTTTCTTCAGTTCCGTCATAACCGAGAATTTTTTTCTTTAACAAAAAGAGAAACACGAGAGGAACGACAAAAAGAAGGACATGGCATAAAATAGTAAACGGATGCGAAACCGCAGTCAAAAGCTCAGCTGAATTAAGAACCCCAACAAAGCAAAGGTACAACGGGGCAAGAACAAAAGGCACCACCGAAAGGCAAAGAATAAGCACAGGAAGAGTGACCTTAAAAAGCAGCTCGTCGGAAGTTGAAAGTTTTATTTGCATAAATTACTCCAGAATTTCATCTCTCCACTTTTTTAACTTTTCACACGACATTTTATACAAATCCGAACGGCGCAGGAAAACGATAAAACACTCGGCTTCTATAATTTCATGAAAACTTTTTTTATTTATTGAACAAAAAAAGCACATCTAATCAGCAAATGGGAAAAGATGCGCTTTTTATAATTCAGATTTTCAGCCTGAAAAAATCAGACGTAAAATCTACTCAAGAATTGTCGCTTCGCGGGAACCTTTCAGTTCAGATCCCAAATCATGGTCAGCCGCTTTGACATAGCCGATTTTATAAGCTTTCATATCAGGAATTCCCAAAGATTTCTGCACGTCAGTTGTGAATTTTGAAGAATTCTTGTTAAAATGCTCGACAATCGCATCTGCCTCTTCTTTTTTCACTGCAAGAACAAGACCGATTCCCATGTTGTATGTGCCCCACATTCCTTCTTTGTCGGCTCCGCGGCGCTCAAGCTCAGCAAAAATCGCAGGTTTTTCCCAGCTGTCTTTTTTGATTACGCTTACAAGGTTCGCGCCTTTCTTGTACATTCTCGGAACATTCTCGTAAAAACCGCCGCCAGTAATGTGTACCATTCCATGAATCGCGCTTGTGAAAGTTTCAAGCGCATCCATTACAGGACGAACATAAATTCGGGTCGGCAAAAGCAAAGTTTCACCGATTGGTTTTCCGTTAAAATTCTCGCTGAAATCTTTAACAAGTTTCCGCACAAGCGAATATCCGTTTGAGTGACAACCTGTTGAAGAAAGCCCGATCAAAACATCTCCGGCTTCAATTTTGTCGCCTGTGATCATATTTTCTTTTTCGCCGAATCCAACACCGAATCCCGCCAAGTCATATTTTCCGTCATCATAGAATCCAGGCATTTCGGCAGTTTCACCGCCAAGAAGAGCACAGCCAGCGTCAACACAGCCGTCCGCAACGCCTTTTACAAGCTCGCCAGCGACATGCGCGTCAAGTTTTCCGCACGCAACATAGTCAAGAAAGAAAGAAGTTTTTACTCCAGAGCAGAGAATGTCATTCACGCTCATCGCAACGCAGTCGATTCCGACAGTATCGTATTTTTTAAGCTGAAAAGCGATGTCGAGCTTTGTTCCAACTCCGTCTGTGCCAGAAACAGCAACAGGATGTTTTAATCCGGCAGGAATTTCAAACATTCCATTAAAGCTTCCTAAGTCTGTCAAAAGTCCTGGAATTCTTGTTCTTTTTGCATGAACTTTGTATTCGTTTACAGCGTTGTAGCCTTCTTCAACATCAACACCAGAATCCTTGTAGTCAATAGCCATAATTTTCCTCGCTTAGTATTTTTTAACAATTAGTTTTTTCAGTCATTACCGTTTTCACGGTTTTCAGGAACCGCCATAGGATACTCGCCTGTAAAGCAGCCTTTGCAAAAACCGTAGCTTTCTGGATTCACTGATTTTACAGCTTCCATAAGACCATCAGGAGTCAAGAAAGCGAGAGAATCAGCTCCAATCATCTTGCAGATTTCATCTGTGACATGCTGAGCTGAAATAAGCTCCCCTCTGGTAGGAGTGTTGATTCCAAAATAGCACGGAAATTTCACTGGCGGAGACGAGATTCTAAAATGGACCTCCGTTGCTCCGGCACGGCGCAAAATTTGAACAAGACGTTTCGCTGTGGTTCCACGGACAATCGAGTCATCGATAACGATAACGCGCTTGCCTTTTACATCGCACGAAATAGCGTTGAGTTTTACAAAAACCATGTTTTCACGCTCTTTTTGCGTCGGCGCGATAAAAGTTCTTCCAATATATTTATTTTTGATGATTCCCAGCGCATAAGGAATTCCTGTTGCCTTTGAATATCCGACAGCCGCTCCGAGACCTGAGTCAGGAACGCCAATCACGACATCGGCAGGAACGCCGCTTTCCTTTGCAAGCTGAGCGCCAAGCGCCTGACGAGCCTCCTGAACTGAAATTCCGTCGATAACACTGTCAGGGCGCGCAAAATAAACGTATTCAAAAACACAAGTACGTTTTGAAGTGCGCTCGCCAAATTCAAAAGAAAGAACGCCATCATCGTTTATAATCACAATTTCGCCAGGTTTAACATCGCGCACAAAAGTTCCGTTAACAGCGTCGATAGCACAGCTTTCGCTCGCAAGAATCCAGCCTTTCTCTGTTTTACCGAGACAAAGCGGACGAATTCCATTCGGATCGCGCGCGCCAATCAAGCATTTCTCCGTCATCACAACAAGAGCATAGCTTCCCTTTATCATCTGGATTGTGTCGGTCAAGGCACGCTCAAGGCCTTTTTTATACGAGCGGGCAATCATCTTGACAATTACTTCGGTGTCGCTCGTTGACTGGAATGTGCAGCCAGCATCTTCAAGCATTTCACGAAGCTGCTCATAGTTTATCAGCTGGCCGTTATGGGCAACAGCAATCGTTCCGAGCTTTGAAGACTGAACAAGAGGCTGGGCATTGTCAATCGTACACGAGCCGGCTGTCGCATACCGGACGTGCCCCAAAGCGATTCTTCCATGCAAGTCTCCAAGTGTCTGAGGATTAAAAACCTCTGCAATTGTTCCCATCTGCTTGTGAACTTTCACTTCGTTTCCGTCGGAAACTGCAATTCCAGCGCTGTCTTGCCCGCGATGCTGCAAAGAATAAAGCGCATAGTAAACTTTCTGCGCGGCATTAAAATCAGAAATCGAGTAAGGATTTGTGTCCTCGCCGTTATTCTCGGATTCAGTGGTCTTCAGCGTCTGGAAAATTCCTGCAACGCCACATTCATCGCGGAGCTTATCTTCTTCCGCCTCAAAAAATTCTTTATTTTTAATTTCGTCGCCTGTCATTTTTTTACAACTCAATATCAAGACCGGTTTTTGCTGCGTCGTCAGCAAGTTTTTTACGGAAAGCAAGCAGCTTTTCTTTTAATTCAGGATATTTTATAGACAAAATCTGAACTGCAAGATATGCGGCATTTTTTGAAGAATTTATTCCGACTGTCGCAACAGGAATCTGAGGAGGCATCTGCACAATAGAAAAAAGCGCATCGAGTCCGCCCAAGCCGTTAGATTTTCCAGGAGTGACACATTCAAGAGGAACGCCAATTACCGGAAGGGTCGTCTCGCCGGCAATAACTCCAGGAAGAGCCGCCGCAAGTCCAGCTCCCGCAATAATCAC
>CAVDRA010000055.1:0-8929 GCA_963611155.1 bacterium
GCTGTCACGAATCTTCAAAATCGTCTCTTCCATTTTTCCCCAGCTCACATAAAGAGAAAGAGGATGTGCCAAGACAGAAACTCCGCCGGCAGATTCTATAGCCCTGACAGCAACGCTCAAATCGATTCCTTCATGAGGAACATACCAGGGACGCCCTTTTCCCAAAAAACGGTCGAACGCCTCCTGCCTCGTCCTCACGATTTTTTTTTCGACCATATAAGACGCAAAATGAGGGCGGCCAATCTGGCTTTCAGAAAAAACCGATTCAATCTCTTCGAGAGAAGATTCAAAACCGTCTTTTTTCATTTTCTCGACAATTTCAAGATTTCTGCTTTTTCTAGACTCGTCAGCCTCTTTTACAACCGCTTTCAATTCTTCAGAATATTTTTGAAGTCCAAGCCCCAAAAGGTGAAATTCTCCGGTCGGCCAGCGGACATTTATCTCAATTCCAGGCACAAAAATCATCTCGCTTTCAAGGCAAACTTTCGCCGCCGCATAAAGGCCGTTCACGGTGTCATGGTCGGTCAAAGCCCAGACTTTCAGATTTTTTTCAACAGCATAGCGCGCAGAATCGGCAGGACTCAAAATCCCGTCAGAAGCAGAAGAATGCGAGTGCAAATCAATCATAAGCAGATAATAGCATATTTCATTTTTTTGTGTTAGAATTCTTCTGATTGTAATGTAGGAGTTAAAAAAGATGCCTAAACCAGTGTCCTATTCTAAAGGTTCAATCATTTATTTTGCAGGCGACAATGACGACCGTGTTTTTATTCTGCAAAAAGGCAGTGCTATTGCGGCAAGCGACGATGTTGAAACAAAGCTTCCTGTTACAGAACAAATAAAAAACGGAGAATTTTTCGGGGTAAAATCAGCTTTAGGACATTTTCCGCGCGAAGAAACAGTAACAACGCTCGAAGATTCCGTCTGCATTTCAATGAGCATTCAGGAATTCGAGACAATTTTCAGCTCGAACAAACAGATTATAATGAAAATGCTGCGTGTTTTTTCAAAGCAGCTCAGACAAATTCACAAAAAAACCGAGGCGATTTTAAATAAAGGCGAGGAAATCAATCAGATTTCAGGGCTTTTTTCTGTGGCTCAGGCTTTCTATAACGATAAAAAATGGCGGAGCTGCGCCGATGTCTGCCTTACGTTCTTAATGCACTACGCTTCATCTCCTTACGCAAAAGAAATCAATGAAATGTCCGCAAAAGCGAACGCGCATATAAAAAAAGGAATTTCGTCATCGGTCACTGTAACAGAAACCAGCTCTGCGACTTATGACTCTGCGCTCAACATTTTTGACTTGCCGGCTTTCCAGCGTTTTCAGAAAACTTACGAGGACGGTCAGGTTATAATCACAGAATTCGAAAACGGCGAAACTTTTTATCTGATCCAAAGCGGCGCTGTTCAGCTTTCAAAATGCGCGAACAACACAAACAAAAACATCGACATTTTACGTCCAGGAGAATTCTTCGGCGAGATGGCGATTCTTGACAATTCTCCGCGCTCAGCGACCTGCGTCGCTATGGGACAGGTGAAATGCCTTGAATTCAACAAGGCGAATTTTGAGATTCTCGTTTCCGGAAATCCTCAGCTTGCGATTATTCTTCTCAAACTTTTCTGCAAAAGAATCTACGACCAGAAAAGACGTTTCAAGATTCTCGTGATTTCTGATCCTCAAGCGCGGCTCGCAGATGTATTCTGCATGCTCGACGAAATGAATCCTATTCAAGCGTATGAAAATTCCAGAAGATTCAACGTTACAACTTCCGATATGGCGCATTGGTCTGGTCTTCCGCAGGAAATTGTAAAAGAAGAAATCAAAAAATTTGTTGCATCCCGGAAAATCGAGCTTTTCGACGACCATATTATCGTTGCGAACATCAAAGATATGAGGCGCATTGTCGATACAAGAACGAACACCAGAAAATAATTTCCTGAATTTTTTGAAAAATCAAACGAGGATGTGCAATAAGAACTTTGCATAAAACAGCGTCAAAGTTTTTATTCACAAGTTTGCGTCGCAAACTTACTCATTAATTGCGTTAAAAGCCAAATCGGGAATTGATATTTCCACATTGACTTTTTGCGGGAGAAAAAATGAAAGTACTAGTAATTGGCGGAGCCGGATACATCGGCTCACATGTTGTAAAACAGCTGATGAAAGCTGGACACAAAGTTACAGTTTTTGACAATCTTTCTTCGGGACTGCGGCAAAATCTTTTTAAAGAAAATAAATTTATTTATGGAAACATTCTGATTGAACGAGATTTGGATGCGGCTTTTGAAAAAGGCTTTGACGCATTCGTTCATCTTGCGGCCTTCAAGGCGGCCGGCGAATCAATGATAGAGCCTGAAAAATACTCGCTAAACAATCTAAACGGAACAATCAATATTCTGAATTCGGCTATGCGCCATGACTGCAAAAAAATGGTTTTCTCTTCAAGTGCGGCGGTTTTCGGTTCTCCAAAATATCTTCCTATTGATGAAAATCATCCGAAAAATCCTGAAAATTACTACGGATTCACAAAATTAAAAATCGAAGAAATAATGGCATGGTACGAACAGCTTCGCGGCCTTAAATTCGCTTCGCTAAGATATTTTAATGCTGCAGGCTACGATGTTGACGGATTTCCTTGCGGTCTTGAGCAGAATCCTGCAAACCTTCTTCCAGTAATCATGGAAACGGCCTGCGGAATGCGCGAGCGGATGAAAATTTTCGGGAGCGACTATGACACACGGGACGGAACATGCATCCGCGACTACGTTCACGTTACAGACTTGGCGGCGGCGCATGTGAAAGCGCTTGAATACATTGCAGAAAACAATGAAAGCCTAATCTGCAATCTTGGCAGCGAAACCGGCGTAACTGTAAAAGAAATGCTTGAAGAAGCAAGAAAAATCACTGGAAAAGAAATTCCTGCCGATTTTGTCGGAAGAAGAGCCGGAGACCCGGCAGAACTTGTTGCGACATCTGCATACGCGCGCGAAAAACTCGGATGGACTCCAAAATACTCCGATGTGCACACGCTTCTTGAATCAACCTGGAAAGCATATCAAAAAGCAAATAATTAAAAAAATTACATTTTCACGAGGATTTTATGTCTGATTTTAGCTTGCTTAGAAAAAATATCGAATCATCAGAATCAAAAAAAGGAATGATTGAGCTGGAAACTTTGCTTACTTCAATTCCAGCAATTGCGCCGGAAAGCGGAGGCGAAGGCGAAATTAAAAAATGTGAGGCGCTGAAAAAATGGCTTTTGGACGCGGGATTTGAAGAAAGCCAATTTCAGCGTTTTGACGCTCCAGACAGTCGCGTTCCGTCAGGAATCCGTCCGAATCTTATTTTGACTATTCCGGGAAAAAACGACGGAAAAGAAAACAAGGATGACGATTATTCAATCTGGGTAATGGCGCATATGGATGTTGTTCCGCCTGGAGATTTAAAGACTTGGAAAACCGATCCGTGGAAAGCAGTTTATGACGAAAGCTCAGATAAACTTTTTGGACGCGGAGTTGAAGACAATCAGCAAGGTCTTGTAAGCGCAGTTTATGCGGCGCTTGCGTTCAAAAAGGAAAAAATTGTTCCGGAACACACTGTAAAGCTTCTTTTTATGGCGGATGAGGAGTTCGGCTCTGAATTCGGAGTGAAATATCTCCTGCGTGAGCATCAGAATTTGTTCAGCAAAAAAGACTTGATTCTTATTCCCGACGGCGGAGATTCAAAAGGCGAGACAATTGAAATCGCGGAGAAAAATATTCTTTGGCTAAAACTCCACACAATCGGACTTCAAAGCCACGGTTCAATGCCTGAAAAAGGAAAGAACGCTCACCTTGCGGCCGCAGACTTGGCTTTGAGGCTCAACGATCTGGAAAATTTCTTCGGCGAAAAGGACACTCTTTTTGAACCGCCATATTCGACTTTCCAGCCAACGAAATCCGAATCGAATGTTGAGACTGTGAATATTATTCCAGGCGATGATGTTTTCTACATGGACTGCAGAATCTTGCCGAAATACTCGCTTGAAACAGTGCGGAGGGAAGTTTTTAACAGAGTAAAAGCTGTTGAAGAAAAATACGGAGTCAAGATTGAAGTTTCCGAGCCTCAGGCAAGCGAATCTCCAGCAACAGACGCGCAGGCTCCTGTTGTGCAGAAACTTGCAAAAGCGATAAAAACTGCTCACGGATTCGATGCGAAGCTGATCGGAATCGGAGGCGGAACGGTCGGGGCGGAATTCAGATGCTTAGGCTACAATGCCGCAATCTGGTCAACTCTCGATGAAGTCTGCCACCAGCCGAACGAATATTGCTATGTGAAAAATATTGCCGCAGATGCTGTAACACTTGCCGCTTTATTTTTGGAAAAGTAATTTTGCAGCTGAGAAAATTATACGCCTGATTGGAGCGGCGCCGCAGGCGTTCCGAAGTGAAACGAAGGAATAAAACCGCGAAAAGCAGGGCATGGGCAAAAAACAAAAGGCACGTGGGAAAATCATTTGCCGCTCGAGAAAATCTTCGTCCTAAAAAACTAAGAAAAACGCTATTTCAATTGAAGCTGATTTTCAGTTGAAATAGCGTTTTCTGTTTTTAAATAACTTTGGAAATCAAAAAATTAAATTTTGAAAAATCCAGAATCGCCTAGCGAATCTTGAAGAACAGTCCCAGCGTTGCGACTGTGATTAAGATTTGAATTATCAGAAATTTTATCAGAACCTGAGTCGGACTCCAGCCGTGGTTTTTTCGCATATGGTCATGAAGCGGAAATCTCACGTTTTTGAAAATGGAAATATGGAAAAATCTTAGAAGCGCAACTTTCACAAGGCCAAGACCGCCGTTCACAAAAATCAGGGAGGAAGTCGCGATAATCAGGAACGGGTTTCTAGTAACCATCACGCAAAATCCAATGTAGAATCCCAAGGCGCGGCTTCCAGCGTCGCCCATCAGAACGTGGCTTGGAAAAGCGTTGTGCCACAAATATCCCATTAAAACGCCTGCAAGCGCAAATGTCATAACCGCCCAGCCGGCTCCGTCTTCAATGTGAGGAACGAGCAAATATGCGGAAATATCTTTATGGCCGAGGATAAAATAAAAAATCACGCCAAGCGTAATCAATGCGACAAGAACCAAAGTTGAGCTTAATCCGTCAACCCCGTCGGTGCAGTTTGTCGTGTTGATTGAAGCCCAAATCATGACGGTTGAAATCAGAACAAAAAGAACCGGAGAAACGACGACTTCCCTTGTGACAAAAGGAATCCAAAAACGAATTTTTCCATCGTCCGCCGCATGAATCAAATAAAAGCAAAGCAAAACCGAAGCCAGAACTGCGCAGACTAAATCGAGAAGCGCTTTTCTGTATTCGCCCCAGCTGCTTACGCTGTGATCGTCCAAATATCCAGTCAGCATCATAATCCATGTCAAGATAAGAATAGAACATTTTAGCCAGTCTAAGGGAACAAAAATAAGACTGATAATCACGAAAGCTGAAATCCAGACTACTCCGGCCCCTGTAGGTTTTCCTTTCGCGGCTTCTGAATTTTGGGCGAATTCACGTCCTCTGTCATGCGGAAGAAAATTATAAAAATACGGCAATGTGTATCGAATCAGAAAAAATCCGACATAAAGCGCCAGTGAAATCAAAACTGTGTAAGACTGCAGCAACCGCGCAGGTCCAAAAAAATTTGAGAGTACACCGCCAAGATAGAAAATCATTTAAAACCTCAAGTTAGATAATATTTGAAGGGAGCTCGGCCTTGCTGTCTTTTATGTAAAGATATTTAAATGGATGGATGTCGAGCGCGTTCGCATACCAGCCACCAATTTCATCAAGATTGATTGCATGGTAACTCAGCGAATGTGAAACCGGAATCACCATTCCCTCGTCTAAAAGAAGCTGCTCAGCCTCCGCCAAAAGTTTGTAGTGTTCTGTATTATCCGTTGAAAGCGCTGATTCTTCAAGAAGCCTGTTATATTTCTCGCAGCTCCAGTGAGTCGGATTTAAAGTCGAACCGCCCCGGAAAAGCTCAAGAAAAGCAATCGGGTCGGCGAAATCTCCAATCCATGAATAAGAGAACAAATCCGCGTTCCAGCCGTTGATGCTGTCAACATACCGGTTTTCAGGCGTAGTCTGAATTTTGAGTTCAACTCCAAGCGGCGCGAATGCCTCTTTCAAGATTTCAGCAATTTTTTTCAGCCTGTCAGAATTTGAAGGAATCCCGAAAATCAAAGGAATCGTCTCGTTTTCTGAATATCCGGCATTTTTTCTAGCTTCGCCTATCATTTCAACCGCATCTTCAACAGAAGTTTCCGTATAGCCTTCCACAGCCGGATAGCCTGCCAAGGGATAAATGAATGTTGCGGCCGGAACCAGCGAAAGAGTTTTAAGCTTGCTCCACGGAACCGCCGTCAAAAGCGCAGTGCGAAATTCCGAATTATTCCAGGGCTTATTTTTGCAGCCGAAGAAAAGATACTCAGTTCCGAAAATGGCAGTAAGCCGGATTGAATTCTTGTTGATGAGTTTTGAGCCGTCAAACATTGAAGAAATCCAGTCTGCCTTGCCAATGTTGAAAGCGTAAGAATTTTCAGAAATATCGCTTGAAGCTTTGATCGTAATCTGCGGGAGATTGACATTTTTTGCGTCCCAATAATTCTCATTTTTTACAAGAATAAGCTCATTGTCTTTTTGAGAGAAAATTTTGAACGCTCCGCTAAAATCAAGTATTCCGGTATTTTTCTTGCAAACTGAAAACGCATGATGACATAGAATTCTTGAAAAATGCGCGGTCGGAGATTTTAAGGTCACAACCAAAGTCTGATTGTCACGGACCTTTATTCCAAGTTCGTCAGCCGAAACTTTCTGATTTCTGAATTCTTCAGCATTTTTTATGCAGTCCAAAAGCGATGAATAAGGCGCAGAAGAATTTTCCAGAAGCCAAATCCAGTTGTCACGCACAGAATAAGCTGTGATTTCCTCGCCATCCGAAAATTTTGCTTCTGGCCGAATTCTGAAAGTCCATCTTTTTTTGTCACGCGAAATTTTGTAGCTTTCGGCAACCGCAGGAACAGGCTCGAGAGTTTTAGGATCGTAAGAAAAAAGCCCTTCGTAAAGTCCCGAAAGAATTTGAGACTCCGTTGCATATGTTGAGGTTTGCGGATCAAGATTCCAGCCCCACTGCGAGACAATAATATTAAAATTGCGCTGAACGCCAAAATCCAGCTTAGAATTTTGTCCACCATTTTCAAGGCTTTCAAGATCAATTTCGCCGTCAGGGATAACCTCAGAAAAAGGCTCGTCCCGCTCCATAAAAGGCGAATCAGAGTCAGCGCTAAAATCCTCAGAAAAAGCAGAATTTATCCCCATGAGAATCGACACAAAAAAAAACGCAAAGAAACTTTTTTTCATTTTTATCACCACTTTTTAAGCAAAAGAGAAGGAAGTTCTTTTCAGACGAAAATCAGCCTGTGATTCCAAGTTTTCTCATCTGTTCTTCTTCTTCGATATAAGATGTATATTCCGCGCGGTGCTGATTTGTCTTTATGATTGAATTTTTTAGCGTTGTCAAATCGATTTTCAAACCTTTGATTTTCGCCTTGTCATAAGGAGCGGCAGCAGACTTAAAAAATCCGTCTAGCGCATTGAGAATAACTAGCAGCCGGTTGCACTCAGAAACCTGCGCCGAAACGAAGTCTAAAATTTTATCTTCCGGAAGCGCAAAAACCTTCTTGTACCCAGCAGTATTCTTCTGAGAGATTGAAGTGTAGCGCCTAGCTTTTGTGGCAAGCTCCGTAATTACATTCTGATAATTGACTTTCTCCTGCCTTTTTGAATCTGTTGACGGATCTTCAATTGTAACAGTGTAAACCACCGGCTTTTCCTGAAAACCAAACGCTTTTCTGATAACCCGCTTTAGCTTGTCGGCGAACGAATTATGCTCGCTTTCAAGAACATCATGATTTTCCTGAACTTTCTGCATAATCTGCACAAACTGCGAAGCTGTCGCTCCAAGAACCGCAACTGAGAGCATTAGCATGGCTTTTGTATCAACTTTTTTTTCTTTTTTTACTTCGTTTTTTGAATCGATATTCAGCTTTTGAAGAGTTTTCGCCTGAAGCTGCTCCTTATTCGGAGACTGATCCTCAAGAGCAATTTCCTCTATAAGCTCATTGTAAAACGGCATTTTTCCAAGCGCGGAAAAATGCTTCCTTATCATCGCGATTTCTGCCGATGTGGATTCCATCGCCTTTTCTTTTGAATATCCAGGCGACGCCATTACAATATTTCTTACCGAAACCTTGTAACGCTCACGCTGAAAATCAGAGAAACCTTTTAAAATCTCAAGAACCGCCGACTGTGAGCTAGCGGCTTTTGCCAGGCTGTCGCTTATCATGCTGACCGAAAGCGCATCACTGTTCTGCCTAGCCTCGGCAATCAGCAAAGCCAAAACACGGGTATTGATTTTATTGTTGTTTACAGTGAAAGAATTCCAGTGGATCGCATTCGCCAAATCAACGAGCTTTTTTATATTTGGAAGAGTAATATGCGCCACGGAAAATTTATAATAATTGCAAAGAAAATCGAGCGAACTTTCATAATCCGAAAAACGCTGCCCCATAATCACAGAACGCTCACTTTCAATAAACTGCGAACTGTCAGGAAGCTCAACATCAGAAATTTTCTTGTCAAGCTTATACGGATCCGGTGTAATCAAAGATTTTTTCGCGAGAAAATCAAAAAGATTTTTTACGCAAGTATGCAGAAGCCTGAAATTTTCAAGAAGCCTGGGCAGCTCCTCGCTGTCATACCATTCAGATTTTTGTTCAACCAGAGAAATCAGTTTCTGTGCAAAATCGTTTCCATTTTCCATATCCATAGTATCGGCTTTTTTCAATGAAAAGGAAAGAGAGATTTTTCTTCAGGCGGCGCAAGACA
>CAVDRA010000056.1:0-8593 GCA_963611155.1 bacterium
CCTGACAGCGCTAACGCTTCAAGAATTATTCATTTAATTGTATAAATATGCAGATATTATACAAAAATAATGCATATTTATGCAATGATAAAATGGAAATCTTTCAGTTTCGCTTTTATGAAAAATGCCGCGCCAGATGCATAGGCCTTTAGTTGGCGGAAATCTTTTTTTTAAGAAAATTATTTTAAAAAGTGATTTTTCTAGCTTTTCTGCAAAAAGCTTTTTTAAGCGTTTTTTCCGCCAATGAGCGCGAGCGAAGCCGGAGCAGCTGGGCATTGTTTTTAGCAAAAATGCGGAGCTTTTAGAAAGCATTTATTGCTCCAGAAAATTTCCGCGCCATAGAAAATAAATTTCTCCTAAAATTTTTATTTGTTGCGGTGAATTTTTTCAACTTCATCGAAGAATCCGTTGCCTTTTCCGTTTGCGCGGCGGTTTGTGCCGAGAACTTTCGACTGGACTTCGCCTGTTTTACGCATTGAAGACGCGACGCCTTTTTCCGGTGCGGAAAGACGCTCGTAATTTGCTTGATATTGGTAAGGATTGCTTTCGCTGAAATGAAAAACTTTACTTGAGAGCGCAAGAAAAACGACTACGAAGGCGGCCACAAGAAGAATCGCTGCTGTTTTTGCCGTATTTATAATTTTTTTGTCATCGATTGTGAACGTCATGCCTTGATTTTATTACGAATCATTCATATTTTAAAGCAATGTTCCCGCCGTTTTCTGAAACCAAAGCAAAAAATCTTCTCGAGAAAGTCTTGAATCTTCTTGATCAAAAAAAACTTTTTCTGTCTCAAGTGACGCGCCTAAGCGAAGAGCGGAAAAACAGCCCTGTTATGATTGGCGCGCTTGTCTGCAAAGATAAAAATGGAAATGAGATAAATTTCGTTGCGAATTCCGGAATTTCTAAACAATTGACATTTTCTGAGAATGGAAATGTTGAAACTGCGGATTTTGGATTGGACTCGAATTCAAGCGAAGATTCTTTTGTGATTGTGCCTCCCATTGTGAGCGCGGAAAAAGTAACGGAAGCTTTGGCGAAAAATGATGCTGAAATTCATAGCCTTACGGAACTTAGAAATGAGCTGAAGAAAGAAATTTCAGATGAAAAACGCAAAGCAGAGAATAAAATTTCTGAAAATGGGCAGACTTTACTTTCGGAAGAGAACGAGTTAAATAAGCGGGAAATTTTTCAGAAGAAAAGAATAGAAGAAATCAATGAAAAACTCCGGCGGCTTTGCGGTGAATCTTTTGAGAAATTTGAAAGTCTTTATGATTTTGCCTGCGCTGACGGAAAAGTCCGGAATTTAAAAAATATCTGCAAAGCGCGCTTGAACGGAAAATTTCCGCCGACAGGAACTGGCGATTGCACGGCTCCAAAGCTTTTGCATTATGCTTTTGCGCGCGGATTTACGCCAGTTTCGCTTGCGGAAACTGTTTTCCAGAAAAGCGAAGGGCAGAATAGCGGAAAAACTGAAAAAGGCAGAGAAATCGAGCTTGTTCTGCCTTGCGATACCCGCTGCGGGATTATTCTTCCTGAAATTCTCGGGCTTGAAATCCTTTACCGTGACGATGAAATTGTTGTTGTGAATAAACAAAGCGGGCTTTTGAGCGTGCCAGGGCGCGGACCTGAAAAAATAGATTCCGTTGAAACCCGGCTCAGACGGCTTTTTCCGGACTGCATAAAACAGCCGGCGGTTCATCGGCTGGATATGGAAACTTCCGGGCTTATGATTCTTGCGCTCACAAAAGATTCCCACAGAAAAATGAATCAGGAATTTGAGGGGCGCAATGTAAAAAAGGAATATACAGCTCTTCTGGACGGGATTCTTGCGGAAAAAAAATTTCAGAATGAGCGTATTCAGAAAGAAGGCGAGATGGAGCTTTATTTCCGGCTTGATATTGAAAACCGGCCGCATCAAATCTGGGACAGAGAGAACGGAAAAAAAGCGGTAACCCAATGGAAAATTCTGGATGTTGAGCGCTACCATGCTCCAGACGGCACAACTAGAAACGCCACAAGGGTCTTGTTTATTCCGCACACTGGAAGAACGCATCAGCTGCGTCTTGCCAGCGCCGATATTCATGGTTTTGGAACGCCGATAATCGGGGACACTCTTTACGGACATTGCGCTGACGGCGAAAGGCTTCTTCTTCATGCAAGCAAAATTGAATTTACGCATCCGAAAACCGGCAAAAAAATGATTCTCGAAAGCAAAGCACCGTTTTAATGCCGGAAAAAACGTCAGAATGTTGGCTCCGTGCTGCATTTCATGTCTTCAAAGTGTGTGCGCTGCCGGGGTTTTAGGGGGCGGCCCCCTAGGAGAATGGGGTGCGGCGCAATGTTGGAGCGAAGCGACAGACTGCGGCGCAGGGGAAAGGCTTTTCCCCTTGAATTTTCTTCTAATTGAAAACACGCTTTTTTTGTGATAATTTTAATGAATGAAAGAACTTGAACTCAAATACGGATGTAATCCAAATCAAAAGCCTGCACGGGTTTTTATGGATGACGGCGATCTTCCAATCACAGTTTTGAACGGAAGACCTGGTTATATCAACTTGCTTGACGCATTGAACGGCTGGCAGCTTGTAAAAGAGTTAAAAGAAGCGACCGGACTTCCTGCGGCAACAAGCTTTAAGCATGTTTCTCCGGCCGGAGCGGCGGTGGGAAAACCTTTAAGCGACACTTTAAAGCAGATTTATTTTACAGACGATGTTGAGCTTACTCCGTTGGCTTGCGCTTATGCGCGTGCGCGTGGAGCTGACAGAATGTCAAGTTTCGGAGATTTTATTTCTTTGAGCGATGAGTGCGATGAAGCGACTGCGCTTTTAATCAAAAAAGAAGTTTCTGATGGAATTATCGCGCCGGCTTATTCTCCAAAAGCATTGGAGATCTTAAAAGCTAAAAAGAAGGGAAATTATTGCATAATCCAGATTGATCCGAATTATGTTCCGCCTGCGACTGAAGTGAAGCAGGTTTTCGGCGTGAAATTTGAGCAAGGACACAATTTCCTAAAAATCGACGAGGATTGCCTTTCAAATATTGTCACAAAAAACAAGACTTTGACTGAAGACGACAAGCACAACTTGATTATCGCTTTGATTACGCTCAAATATACTCAGTCAAATTCTGTTTGCTTCGTAAAGGACGGTCAGGCAATCGGAATTGGAGCGGGGCAGCAGAGCCGTGTTCACTGCACAAGGCTTGCGGGGCAGAAGGCTGACAACTGGTGGCTGCGCCAGTCTCCTAAAGTTCTTGGATTGCAGTTTGTTGACAATATCAAGCGGGCTGACAGGGACAATGCAATCGACGTTTATATCGGACCTGAGCATGATGATGTTCTTGCTGATGGAAAGTGGCAGACCCTTTTTAAGGTGAAGCCGGAAGTTTTCACAGACGCTGAAAAAGCGGAATGGATTGCTAAAAACACAAATGTCGCGCTTGGAAGCGACGCTTTCTTCCCGTTCGGAGACAACATTGAGCGCGCAAAAAAATCTGGAGTTACAGTAATTGCGGAACCGGGTGGTTCTGTGCGCGACGACCAGGTAATCGAGACTTGCGACAAATACAATATGGTTATGTGCTTTAACGGAATCAGATTGTTCCATCATTAATAATTTTTCAAGCGCTCTCCTTTTTTGGGAGGGCGTTTTTTTTGTCTCTGCATATTCTGATTGTTGTTTTGCCCGCTTTTGTCCGGCAGCCAGCCGGTATTTTTCTTTTGCTGGATTTTTTTGATTTTCATGAATCAATTTTCAATCCGGCGCTTTTTCGATAGAATCAGTTTCCATGAAAAATTCTGGAAAAATCATTTCTTTTTTGCTTTCAGCAGTTTTTGCGGTTTTTGTTTCGTTCGCTTCTGTTTCGTGCGCGACAACAAATTTTTTTGAAACCGACGCTGACTATTATCAGAGTGTAATCAATTCTTTTAACAGCCCGGATTCCTATTCCATTTCCAGCAAGGAAAGCTCTGAAAATGTGAATATCTCGTCTTCAAAAAGCAAATTTCCGGATGAGGTTTATGTAAAAACTTTGACGCAGACATTTATGAAAGGCTGGCAGTTTGTGATTTCAGACGGGAGAATTTACGCAAAAAAAGACGGCGAGTCAGAATGGAAACTTTTTACAAAGGACGGAAAACCTAAAAAAGCCGAAAGAATCTGCGAAATTTATGGAGATGGCGACTGTCTTTTTGCTTTTGACAACGCCGGAAAGCTTTACAAAATTTACACAGAAAGAACAACGGTCGATAAAACATTCAAATGGGTGGAAAAATTCGGCTGGCCGCAAAAAACGCAGCTTGTGCAGAACGCGCTTGTGGCGGAAAACCGCGGCTGGGCAATGGGAACTCGCCGGCGCGATGTTCTATGGTATGAAGATATTTTTGGAAACGAGCATCATTATGGCACAATGGGGCTTGAAACAATCTACTTTCTTTCAAAAGACGGGCAGAGAATCTTTTTTACTGACTCGGGCTTGCCGAATGATTTTTCAAAAAGCATTGAGAATCCGGAGCATGGACGGTTTATTGCCAGAAATATTGCAAATTCAGCCTCAACGCTTTTTTTGGTTGGAGATGACGGCACAATGTACACCCGGCTCATCGATTTTGACACAATGGGCTGTGATCCGATGTTCTTCAAATATACATACAAAAACGAACCGCAGAAATATTCAGGCTCAGACTATCTTTCAAATTATGCTCCGTGGGGGCTTCCTAGCGAACCTTGGAAAAAAGAGCCTCAGATAAAACTTGAGGGGAAGGCCAGGCTTTCAAGGTTCATTTCGATTCATCAAAACGGGCAGGGAAATTCTGCGCGCGAGCTTCGTGTTGCAGGAACAAACAAAGACGGCGTGAAAGGCTATTATTACAAGCAGATTGAAAACGAAATCTGGAATTTTAATCCGGCCCCCCTTGATTTTAAAGAAAGCGATTATCTTACAGGCGACACAAAACGCGGAAATTCAACTGATTTTTCTTATGAAGGTTATTTGACCCAAAACGGAATTCAAAATGAAAATCTTGTGATTTCGACTGACGACTTTTCACTTACCAGCGAGGGAATTTTCCATCTGAAATTCGAGTTGAAAAAAGACGGCTGGAACGAAGAAAAAAATCTAAAGCTTCATAATGTCGCGCAATGGACTTATGCGACCCGGATCGAGCCTGGCTATGACGGAAGCGTGATGTATTATTTTGTTACCCCGGATTTTGACGAAACTTTTTTCAATACTGAGCATGATGAATTCAGCGCGCTTTTAAAATCGCTTTTTGACGGAAGCGACAAGAAAGTTTTCGTTTTTACAGCCGCTGCGACAACGAATTATCTTGAGATTTACGGAAACGGCCAAACCGGGAAAAAGCTTCAGTTCAAAATTTTTCTTTCAAAAAAAGAAAAAGACAAGGACAAAGACGCTGAATACACGGATTTTATAAGTTCTGACACTTACAAGGCGGTTTCTTCTTTTCTGCAGTATAGCTCAGATTCTTATAATGATGAAAATCTGATTGTCACGGCAAAACAAGTTTACAGCCAGGAAGATATTTCTGAAATAAACGAAAAAATCAAAAATAACGCTGATTACAGAAGATTCATAAACGGCGAGCTTAAAACTTTTGAAAAATACATGAAAAAATCGAATCTTTCACGATGGAGCTATAATTTCGTCGATCTGATTACAACGGTAACGCTTCTAAATCAAATTGACTTTCCGAAAATCAAGACGATGACAAGTTTTGGAGACCGGCTCTTAAAATCAAACGCGGAAAATTTCAAGTCATTTTACGAATACCGCTCGCTCACAGCTCCGCATATAATGCGTCTTGTTGATTTGCGCTTGAAAGAATATGAAAAATTGGCAGACTCTGTGGAAGACAATGGAGTTGCGGTTCTTCCTGTCCGGCTGAAAAACACATATTCCGAATATTTTGACGAAGTTTTTATTCCGGAAACGATACAGGGAAAGTCTCCGCAGGCAGGCAAAGTTTCTTATTTCTCAAGAATAGGCCGGCTTCCGATGTATCCGGGATTTTATCTTGCGATTGGCGAAAACGTAAACGAGCAGGCTGTTGTGGCAGTCGCAAAAAGGGCGGCAAACGAAATTTTTGACCGAGGAAAAAAGAACAACTCTTTTAAAAGTCTGAAAAAGAAGCCTTTGAAAATGAAGGTGAATTTTATTGCGGAAAAAGGAAAATCGAAATATCTCGGCTCGATTGCCGACATCAGTTTTATCGAAAAAAAGAGCGGACAGCTCGTGTGGGACGGCGAAACAATGAAAATTACGGCCGGACATTTTCTGCGCAAAAAAACGCTTTTTGAAGGAAAAACAAACTAGATTTATCTGGCTGAAAAATAAAAACGGAGAAAAATATGCAAAAACCGAATCTTTGCGATTTTGACTATCTTCTTTGGGATTTGGACGGAACGCTTACCGCTTCTGCGCCGGGAATCATAAACTGCGTAAAATATGCGCTGAATTCGCTCGGAATTGACGAGACTGACATGGCAAAGCTCAATCTTTTTATCGGGCCTCCGCTTTCTGAATCGTTTCAGAAAATTTACGGATTTTCAAAAGAAAAGTCGCTTGAGCTTGTCGCAAAATATCAGGAACGCTACACGGAAAAAGGAATTTGGGAGAATTCCCTTTTTGACGGAATCAAGGAAACGCTCGCCGCGCTGAAAGCCAAGGGCAAACATTTAATAGTGGCGACTGCAAAACCTGAAATTTACATGAATCCGATTATCGAAAAATTTGGAATCGCCTCTTTTTTTGAATTTGCAGGCGGAGCAGACTTGAAAAACGGCCGGGATGCGAAAGACCAGGTGATTTCCTATGTCATAGAAAAATGCCGGCTTGAGCATGAGGTTGAAAAAGGCGCTGTTCTGATGATTGGAGACCGCAACAACGATATTGAAGGCGCCCACAAGAATAAAATTCCATGCTGTGCGTGTCTTTGGGGCTACGGCTCTATGGAAGAATTTGAAAAATATCATGCTGATTTTGTGGTTGAAAAACCAGATGATTTGCTAAAATGAAAAAACACGGAAGTCACATTGAAAAATGTAGGCTTCCGTGTTTTTTTTGTGGTAGCGCTGGCAGGGGCGCCGCAGGCGTTCAAAAACGGCGGTTGAGCTTGCCGAAATCCCGTTTTTGAATGGAGCGGAAGCGGAACCCCGGACATAGCGACGGCGCCGAATGGCGCCGGACCACCCTAAGCGTAAATCGGGCGGACGCTGATTACGGCTTCGCAGTCTGACAGGAGTTTCAACGATGCGTCGTCTACTTTTCCGTCTACGTCAATGAGGGCGTAGGCTATGTCACCGCGGCTCTGGTCTACGATTCCTGCGATGTTGAGTTTTGCGTCTCCGAGGATTGTCGTGAATTTTGCAATCATTCCCGGTACGTTTTTGTGCGGAATGCAGAGGCGTGTTCCGTTTGCCGGAATTGCGCTGTCGATTGCGGCGTGCGGGAAGTTTACTGAGTTTACGATTGCGCCTGTTTCAAGGAAGTCGCGGAGTTCTTTTACTGCCATTACTGCGCAGTTGTCTTCTGCTTCCGGGGTTGAAGCTCCAAGGTGCGGCATGCAGATTACCTTGTCGTTGTTCATCAGGGCTTCGTCTGCAAAGTCCGTGATGTGGGCTGCAACTTTTCCTGCTTCGAGGGCGGCTAAGATGTCTGCGTTGTTTACGAGTCCGCCGCGTGCGAGGTTGATGATTCTTACTCCGTCTTTCATCATTTTGATTGAAGAAGCGTTAATCATTCCTTTTGTTTCGTCTGTCTGCGGAACGTGAACCGTGATGTAGTCTGCTTTCGTGTAGATGCCTTCGAGCGTTTCTGAAACCTTTACGTTGTGGTCGAGTGAAAGGGCTGCCTTTACCGAAAGAAACGGGTCGTAGCCGATTACGTTCATGCCGAGCGCGATTGCCGTGTTTGCGACCTGTGCGCCGATTGCGCCGAGTCCGATGACGCCGAGCGTTTTTCCCTTGAGTTCAGGACCGACAAACTTTGATTTGCCTTTTTCTGCGAGGGCTGCGATTTCGTCTCCTTTGCCGGCAAGTTCCGTGTTGACCCATTTGTTTGCTGCAAGAACCGGGCGGCTTGAAAGAAGAAGTGCCAGGATGACGAGTTCTTTTACGGCGTTTGCATTTGCGCCCGGAGTGTTAAATACAACGACGCCTTTTTCTGCGAGTTCCTTGCAAGGAATGTTGTTGGTTCCGGCTCCTGCGCGTGCAACTGCCTTCGTGTTTGAAGAAAGCGTCATTTCGTGCATGTCTGCAGAGCGCACAAGAATTGCGTCCGGATTGTTGAGTTCCGAAGCAACTTCATAGCTGTCGTGAGGCAGATTGTTGAGCCCGACAGCACTGATTTTATTTAAAGTCTGAATTTTGAACATTTTTGTTTCTCCTGTGATTTTGCGTTAGGGATAGTAGCGGCGCCGGAGGCGTTGGCACGCTAGTGCCAATGTAGCGCGAACTGCGCGGAACCGCGGATAGCCCGACCCGTGCGGGTAGCGCATGGGGAACGCCCGTAAAATTTTATTTATTTTCCTCGGCGAATTTTTTCATGAACTCTACGAGGGCTTTTACGCCGT
>CAVDRA010000057.1:0-8563 GCA_963611155.1 bacterium
CTATACAAACGGGGGGGGGTATTTTGGAAGCGCCGATCAATCAAAGACGACTTAGCGATATTTCTTTTTCAATAGATAAGAATCTCAACGTAAAAAGCGGAAACAGAAGTTTTCTTGTGCTTTTACGACGCACAGATTTCGCAGAAGTCAATTTATCATCAATTCTTTCAGAAACAGACGCAAAAAACCTGAAATTTTTTCTTGAGACTTTTTCTTCGGACAAAGAAAAATCAAGCGAGACTGAGAATTTCATCGCGAAAATCAAACCTGGCGATTTTATCGTAAGCTGTATTTTCACAATCGCAAAATCAGACTCTGACGCTGATTTCTTTGACGTGACGGTGGAAGAACTTTCATACTCGCGCCACCTTCTTGAAAAAGCGCTGCTTGAAGGCAGGGAATATTCAGCACTTCTCCAAAATTTCGACGCTTATTATTTTCTTTATGACAATGAAAGATTCACAATCAAAAACACAAAAGACCTGAATTCTCTTTTCAACGGCAAAGTTGAAGATTTCAGAAAGTTTTTCGGAAATTCTTTCAAGCTGAACACAGAGTCGCAGGAATCTCAAGCGCAGATGAAAGCGATGCTCGAAAATATCCAGAATTTTGAAACAGGAAAGTACTACAATTTCTTCCGCACAGACAAAAAAATGCTTACAGTCCACACACTAAAGACAAGCACGCGGAAAAAATCGATTATTGTCGGAAGCATAAATTTCGAGCAGCAGTCGCTTCCGTCGGCGAATCTTTACGCGCAAGAGCATGACGGCCTTACAGGACTTTACAACAAAAAGGCGATTACCGAGCTCGCGGTCAAAAAAATCAACGAAATCAAAGAGCCTTGCTCAATGATTATTATTGATGTAGACAAGTTCAAAGAATGCAATGACACTTACGGCCATATCTTCGGAGACAGAGTTCTCGTGGCAGTGGCAAGCTGCATCAACGACGCAATCGCAGGAAACGGAATCGCAGGAAGAATCGGCGGAGACGAATTTCTTGTTATTCTTGACAAAACCGACGAGGCAGACATCAGGAATATAACGAGAAATATCCGCGCAGGAATCCAATGGAATGTCACATCGATTGATGCAGGAAGCGTTGTAACGTGCTCAATGGGAATCGCGAGCTTTCCGAAGGACATGCAGAATTACGAAAATCTTTTTAAGCTCGCTGACAAATGTCTCTACATTGCAAAAGATCAGGGCCGAAACTGCTACATCATCTACAAGCCGGAGCTGCACGACAAACTGCTGATCGAAAGCCAGAAAAAAGAAAACAGAATCGCAAACGGCGAGCTTTTTTTCGATGCGGCAGAAACAGAGTTTCAGATTATAAAATCCTTTTCAAACAAATTATGCAAATTTCAGGACATTCTTTCAGAAATCGTCAAATATATGAAAATCAGCAAAATTTCCGTGTATGATGCAAAGCTGAAACCGGTTTTTATAGTCGGAAGCGATTCAGAAAATTACCGCGAGAATTTTCTGAAAAACAGCGATTATTTTTCAATCTACAATAAATTCGGCTATCTCCATTTAGACAACACAAACGTCCTGGACTCTGTAAATCAGAAAAGATATACGCTTTATGCAGACAAAAACATCAGCTCTACAATTGAAGTCCTGTGCAAAAATTCGAAAGGAAAAATCACCGCGCTTGTCTGCTTCGACATCTACAAGCCGGCGCAAACATTTCAGAAAGAAAAGATTACTTTCGCGCTCCTTGCCGCAAAACTTATAAATCAAAGGATAAGGCAAAAAATCATCTAGAGCGCGGATTTTATTTTCAATTAATTTTCATCCGAAAGAATCTTCCATATAAAAAAGCGTGCTTTCCCCGAGTTCTTGCAGACAAATGAATTTCATATAAAATATAAGGCATTACTATTATTGAGGTTTAAAAATGAAAATTCTTGTAGTTGGAAGCGGCGGACGCGAGCACACAATCAGCTGGAAACTTGCGCAAAGCGAAAAAGTGGAGCAGATAATTTGCGTTCCTGGAAACGGAGGAACAGAATTTGAAGCGAAATGCAAAAATGTCAATCCAAAAGACATTCCAGCGCTGGAAAATATTCCGCTGAACGAGGCGGCGGCAAAAATCGCAAAAGACGAAAAAGTCAGCTTCGCTGTAATCGGGCCGGAAGACCCGCTCGCAGACGGAATCGCCGACAAGCTATGGGAAGAAGGGATTCCTGTTGTAGGGCCAAAATCAAGAGGAGCAGCGCTTGAGGCGTCAAAAGACCTGTCGAAAGTCTTTATGAAAAAATACGGCATTGCATGCGCAGATTCTGAAACATTCACAGACAAGGAAAAAGCCGTCGAGTATATAAAGTCAAAAGGCGCGCCAATCGTCGTAAAAGCTGACGGACTTGCGGCCGGAAAGGGCGTTGTAGTCGCAAAGACTGTAGAGGAGGCTGTTCAGGCAGCGGAAGACATGATGGGCGGCGAATTCGGAGATGCCGGAAAAAAACTTGTCATCGAGGAATATCTCCAGGGCGTAGAAATTTCTGTTCTTGCGGCTGTAAGCGTCACAGAAGAATCTGCTAAAAATGGAAAGGCATGCATCAAGGCATTTTTGCCGGCCCGCGACCACAAACGGCTTCAAGACGGAGCTAAAGGTCCTAACACAGGCGGAATGGGAGCAGTCTGTCCTCCACAGGATGTTACAGAAGAAACAATGAAAGCGTTTGAAGAAAGAATCCTGAATCCGACTTTGGAAGGTCTTATCAATGAAAAAATCGACTACCGGGGATTCATCTTCTTTGGGCTCATGCTCACAAAAAACGGCCCGAAAGCCCTTGAATATAATGTCCGGCTCGGAGACCCTGAAACTCAGGCAGTTCTTCCAATGATGGATTTCGACTTTACAGAGCTTTGCCAGGCAATCATGGACGGAAGCCTCAAAGACTTCAAAATGAACTGGAAAAAAGGATTCCAAGTCGCGCCAGTCGCAGTCAGTGGCGGTTATCCTCAAAAATACCGGAAAGACAAGCTTATCTCATTCGACAATGAAAAAATCAATGCGGCAGGAGCTAAAGTCTTTATCGCAGGCGCAATCAAGGACAGGCGAGCTCAAACGCCTTCATTGATCACAAGCGGCGGACGCGTTCTTGCATGCTCTGCGCACGGAGAAACTTTCGAAGAGGCATGGAAATCGGCTTACTCCGCTATGGAAGGAATCAATTTCGACGGAATATTCTACAGGAAAGACATCGGACTTCCAGGCGCTGCAGAAAGCAACTGAAAAAGCAAAACTGCAGTTAACGAACGCATATTTCATCGGTGAAATTCTAAAGGAATACCGCACACGTTTTGAAATTTCGCAGGAAGAACTTTCTTTCGGGCTTTGTGCTGTCTCAACTCTCTCAAGAATTGAAAAAGGCACGCAAATTCCTGGAAGAAAGCTTGCCGAAGCCCTGTTTAGCAAAATGAAAACGCCTTCAAGCACGGATCCAATGAGCAGGCTCGATTTTAAACGGGAAAATCCCGAACACAAAATAATCGGCTCGATTGCAAACGGAATTTTTGACATTTTTGCCACGCTTGAAGAATACAAGAGCTGCAAAAAAACTTTAGCCCCGCTCGAGAAAAGCAGTTCTGCATTTTCTACAGGGCGATTGCGCAGGACGCTCTTAACCACGACGCGCAAAAAGCGTTGAAAGAACACCTTGAAGCGATAAAGCTAAGCATAAAAAATTTCAATCTGGACGGCATGCAAAAAAATAAGATTTCTCACAAGAACAAAGCTTATGATTCTGAACAATATCCCGCGCGCTGTATTTTTCCAGGAAAAAAGACAAAGCGATTTCTCCAATGGAATTCTTACGGAATCATTACGAAACAAGCAAAATGCCAAGGAAGGAATGCCGAAAAACTATCCAGTGATTCTATTCAATCTTGAAAACTGGTACGGGCAAGCAGAGCAATACGAAAAAGTTTTAAAATTAAGCGAAACAAGCCTTGATATTTGTATTCATTACGGAAAGCTGGATTTATTTCCTTATCGCCTTTTTAATAGACGATACTCTTTAGCTGGAATAGGAAATTCAAAAATTTATTTTAATCAAGCATTTACAATATTTCTGGCGACAAAAAATCTGAAAGATTATGAGTTCGGAAAAAAAAAGAAATTTTAAAGAAATTTGGCATAAAAATTTAAAATCTTTTAGCAAAAAATCAAAATTTGCGTAAAACGCTATGGTGATTGTCTCACAACATCAATTACCCTATTTCACATAGGGATTTTATGTGAAGAAACTTTTTAAAATTATATCAATGACAGTTGCCATAATGCCTGGCATATTATCATTCAACGGCTGTTCTCAGGATTTAAAAGACAATTCACCTAGCGTAGCAACTAAAATTACAATGGCAATTCGGATTTTATAGATTGTTTTGCTGAGCTCACGATGACGAGCGTTTTTCAGCCCAAAACAAAAAAGTTTTCAAGTCCTTTAAAAAGCCGGCTGAACAAGCAAAATTGTTCAGCCGGTTTTTTTTCATTTTCTTTTCTATATTTTTATAAAACCGAAAACTAGACTCTAAACATCAAGTCTGCATAATTCGGGTACGGCTTGAATTTTTCTCCAAGCAAAGGCTCGATTTTGTCTGCGACAGCACGGGCAGTCTCCATCTGGGGAATAACCTTGTCGGCATAATCCCGAGCCTGCTTCACAATATCTTTTTCGTTCTCCACGGCATTGTGAATATTCTCGAGCTTGTCGGTTTCAAAATTCAGCTTGTCCGCAAGCGCTGTCATTTTTTCAAGCAGCGTTGTCTGCGCGGCACATCTAGCGTTCGCTACAAGCCCTCTTACCTTTGCCGCGCTGTCCGCAACTGCGTCCATATAAGCGTAGCTTGCCGGCAAAATATCCTTGTAAATCATATCGATCATAGTCTTGACTTCAATGTTCAAAGTTTTCGAGTATTTTTCGAGCTTGATTTCATGATGGCTTCTCATCTCTGTTTCTGTGTAAATTCCATATTTTGAGAACATTTCCACATTTTTTTTATCAAGATAATGCTCCATCGCATCAGGCAAAGTCTTCAAGTTCAAAAGTCCGCGGCGTTCAGCCTCTTTTACCCAGTCGTCAGAATATCCGTTTCCGTTAAAGATGATTTTCTTGTGATTTTTTATCGTTTCCTTGACGAGTTTCTGCAAATCGGAAATAAAATCAGCGGAATTCTCAAGCTTTGACGCAAATTCATCCAAAGTCTCGGCGACAATCGTGTTCAAGACTACATTCGGGCCTGAAATTGAAAGGGACGAGCCGAGCGAGCGGAATTCAAATTTGTTTCCGGTAAAGGCAAACGGAGAAGTTCTGTTTCTGTCAGTTGTGTCTTTCGGAATTGAAGGCAAAACAGAAACGCCTATCTTCATTCTTTCTTTTGATTTTTGGGAATAAGGCGTGCCGTTTTCAATAGAATCAAGAACCGCCTGAAGCTCATCTCCGATAAACATTGAGATAATCGCCGGCGGCGCCTCGTTTGCTCCAAGCCTGTGATCGTTTCCGGCAGAGGCGACAGAATCGCGCAGCAAGTCCTGATGGTTGTCAACGGCCTGAATCACCGCCATCAAAAACAAAATGAACTGGGCATTATCCCGTGGAGTATCTCCCGGCTCAAGAAGATTCTGACCGTCGTCGGTTCCCATAGACCAGTTGTTGTGCTTTCCAGAGCCGTTCACGCCTGCAAAAGGCTTTTCCGAAAGAAGACAGTAAAGGCCATGCTTGTCGGCGACTTTTTTCATCATCTGCATTGTAAGCTGATTCTGATCCGCGCTTAAGTTTGTAGTTGTGAAAATCGGGGCCATTTCATGCTGCGCCGGGGCGACCTCGTTATGCTTTGTCTTGCTCAAAATTCCCAGCTTCCAAAGCTCGCTGTCTAAGTCCGCCATGAATTCGGCAACCCGAGTTTTTATCTGGCCGTAGTAATGGTCGTCCATTTCCTGCCCTTTTGGAGGCATTGCCCCGAAAAGAGTTCTTCCGCAGAAAATCAAATCCTTGCGCTGCTTCCAAAGATTCTTGTCGATTAAAAAATATTCCTGCTCAGGTCCGACAGTCGTAACGACACGCTTAGCAGCCGTGTTTCCGAAAAGCCGCAGGATTCTAAGAGCCTGCTTGTTCAGCGCTTCCATAGAACGCAAAAGCGGCGTTTTTTTGTCCAATGACTCACCAGTATAAGAGCAAAATGCGGTTGGAATATAAAGAGAGCCGTCTTTTATAAATGCATATGAAGTAGGATCCCATGCTGTGTATCCGCGGGCCTCGAAAGTCGCGCGCAGACCTCCAGAAGGAAAGGAAGAGCCGTCAACCTCGCCTTTCACAAGCTCTTTTCCGCTAAATTCCATAATCACACCGGAATCTCCGAACGGCTGAATAAAGCTGTCATGTTTTTCAGCTGTAAGCCCGTTCAGCGGCTGGAACCAATGCGTAAAGTGCGTTGCCCCTTTTTCGGTAGCCCAGTCCTTCATCGTGTTTGCGACAACGTTCGCCACATCAAGCTCAAGCGGAGTTCCTTCTTTTATTGTCTTTTTAAGCGACTTGTAGACATCTTTCGGCAGACGGGCACGCATAACATCATCATTAAAAACCATGCTCCCAAAAATCTCTGGAACGTTCATAAAAGAATCTCCTTAACATTATCTATATTTCATACTTTTGTTCATTGCTTTTTTTCAGATAGAACTAAAGTTACCATCTGAAAAAACAACTGCCCATTCTTTAAAAAAAGAATTACGGCCTAAAAGCGCGCCTGCTGAACAGCAATGCTGGCAAAGCAGAAACGCCCAGTTACATAATTATTTATCCTGATTTTTATTTTGCCTTATGGCGCTTATCAAGCTCGTCGTAAACATCTTTCCATGCCACGCCCTCTTTGTACATCAAAACGCTCACAAAATAAAGAAGATCCGCAGCTTCCCATATTACATCGTCCCTTGTTTCAGCCTCGTCTGTAAGCTCCTCGGCTTCCTCCATGATTTTTTCCCGCACACGCTTTGAATCAAGAGTCGCTGTGTAGCTTCCGGGTTTCGGATTAGCGAATCTTTCCGCAATGGTCGAGTAAAGCCGCTCAAGACTCGATTCTGGGTCGGGGTCAGAAGAAAAGCATGTGTAAGAGCCGGTGTGGCAAACTCCTCCGTTAGGAAAAACGGTCGCAAGAACAGTGTCACGGTCGCAGTCGGCACGCATTTTTACAAGCTCCAGAAAATGCCCGCTTGTCTCGCCTTTCGTCCAAAGCTTACCGCGTGTTCTGCTGAAGAATGTGAGCTTTCCAGTCTCAAACGATTTTTCAAAAGACTCTCTGTTTGAATAGCCGAGCATCAAAACCTCGCCCGCAGGAGACTGCGCAATCACAGGAATCATGCCGTTTGTCTTCTCAAAATCCAGGCAGCCAATAAACGCATCTTTCAATGAAACCGCGCCTGTGTAAAGAGCCATTCCAAGCTGAACATCGCAGCCGATTTTTTCAAGCTGAGCAATCTGCTCAACAGTATTAACGCCGCCGGCAACAACAACACGGCATTTTACAGCGCCGCGCAAAGCCCTGCACGCTTCCATGTCAGTTCCCTGCATGCATCCTTCTTTTTCAACGCAGGTGAACAAAAGCTCCGAGGCATATTTCTCAGCCTGCTTCGCGCCTTCAATCAAAGAAATGTCAACAGTTTCAGTCCACCCTTTCACAGCGATTTTTCCATTAATCGCGTCAACAGAAATAATAACGCGCTGCTTTCCAACCGCATTGCAAAGCTCTTCAAGGAATTCTTCATTCAAGGCAGACTCGCCGTTTTTCGGCTCAGATTTCCATGCCGCCGAACCAACAATAACTTTCTCGGCTCCAAGCGAAATAAGCTCACGCGCCTTTTTCACATCGCGGATTCCGCCGCCGACACGCACATTTCCGCGCCTGAGCAAATGCTTCAAAAGCTCAGTGTTTTTTGTGTTTCCTTTTTCGTCGGTATTGCGAAGCGCCTGATCCAAATCAATTATCGCGACTTCGCCGTATTTATTAAATTCAGAAATCAAATTATCCGCATCATCACGCTGAAGCATCAAATCCTTGCCGTTTTTCAGCTGAACAACGTGTCCGTCTTTCATATCAATAGAAGAAATTACCATAGCCGGAAGTATAATGAATTTCTCATTCTAGGAAAATACCGCGCAAAACAACAGTCACGCAAGAAAAACAAAGGCGGCACAGAGGAATGCACGGAGTTTTTCTCGAGCAGCCAATGATTCTGCAAAGGCGCCCGGTCATTAAAAACAAGCCCCGCTATCCGCGGCTCCGCTTACGCTTCGTTGCTTTGCAACGGCTTCGCCGCCGCTACTATCGGGCGTAGCATTTTCTCCAGCGCAAGCAGCTTGCGTTTCCAAAGCGAAAATTCACACAAAAAAAATAACGAAATTTTATAATTGCATATAAAAAATTTGATCTTAAAATCTTTGTATTGGAGGAAAATTCCGCTATGAAAAAGAATCTAAAAAAATCACTTGCAGCTTTCGCATTCGCTTCTCTTGCTTTATCGTCTTTCGCTCAAAGCGCAGACTATGTAAAGCAGG
>CAVDRA010000058.1:0-8501 GCA_963611155.1 bacterium
TTTTCCGATGGAGCGTCTTGAAAAGGAAATTGAGCTTTTCGCAAGAAAAAATATTCCGCAGGTTTTTGTTCTTGACCCGACTTACAATGCCAGCAAAGAGCGTGCTATAAAAATGCTTCGTCTGATTGGGAAGAAAACTCCGGATACTTTTTATTATTTTGAGGCGCGGGCGGAATTTATTGACAGAGAACTTGCAAAAGCTTTCAGCCGTGTTAATTGTGCGCTTCAAATCGGTCTGCAGAGCGCAAATCCGGCTGTTCTTAAAAATGTGCACAGAACGCTCGACAAGAAGCTTTTTGTGAAAAACATCGGTTTTTTGAACGAAGAGGGTGTAACTTTCGGATTTGACTTGATTTACGGGCTTCCTGGAGACAATTTTGATGGCTTTTGTGAAAGCATCGATTTTGCTCTTTCTCTTTATCCGAACAATCTTGAGCTTTTTTGTCTTTCTGTTCTTCCCGGCACGGATTTGCATGATGCGGCTTCTGGCTTCGGCTTGGAGTGGGAGAAAAATCCTCCTTACCATGTTTTAAGGACTCCAAAATTTTCCTCACAAGATTTGGAGAAATGCGGAAAACTTTCTAGCGCTGTAAATCTTTTTTATAATGACGGACGGGCTGTTCCGTGGCTGAATTCTGTTTTGTATCCTCTAAAGGAAAAACCGAGCTGTTTTTTTAGGGATTTTGCAAACTGGCTTGAAAAATTGCCTGAAAATCAGAAAAAGGACCTTGAAAAGCTTCAGCTTGAATTTGTCAGGAAAAAATTCCGTAAAAACCGCCTTGAAAAATTTTATCCAGCGGCGGAAGATTTGATAAAAATGCACAGCGCTCTTGGAAAATGCACATTTGACGGAAGCGAAAGCTTATTTTCAACGAATTATCATCCTGACGACATTATGAGCGAGTACGGAACGGATTTGATTTTCTTTACCGAGAATGCAAGCCGTCAAAAATGTCGCGTAAAAGTTTTCCAGAGCGGAAACGGCCCGGACTGGAAGATTTTGTAATCTAAAAAATATGCGCATTAATTATGAATTAAATTCAAAAAAATGCGTTGCTGTGAATTTCATTTTTATTTTAAATGCGGACCTAAAATCTAAAAACCAGTGAGAGAAGCGTGCGAAAGATAAAAACTAAAAATTGCGCGTTTCCCACTCACGAAAGAATTACATCGAGATTCCCATTGCGGCGGAAAACTGCGCGTAATTTTTTGTTACGTTGTATGACATTCCCATTGCAAGCGCCGGAAAAGCGATTTTTGCAAGGTAAACTTTGACTCCGCCGTTAGGACCTTGCATAAAGCAGAAGTCGTCATCTAAATCTCTTGCCGACACGGCCTGATAATCTCCGTAGACAGATAAAGTTCCAATTTTTCCTTTGAAAAGCGCAAATTCAAAACCGGCTTTTCCGCCGGCAATATCCAATGTTCTGAAATTTCCAGGCAAAATCGAGACCGAGCCGCCTCCTCTATACGAAGAAATGTGCTGGTCTTTTCCGTAGAATGCTGAACCCTCAGAATAAAGCCTCAGGCGGTTGATTAAAGGTTTCTGGATATTAAAATTTGCTGAAAATGTCTTTCCAAAATCATAGTCGGATTTCGATGAGTAAAGCGTCATTCCTGCTGAAAAACCTGCGCCGCAAGATGACATAAACCAGCCGTTCCAGTCGGATTTTGAAACCTGCCAGCTTATTCCAACGCCAGCTGAATTTAGCGGGCTGACTTTCTGGAAATTTTCGACCTGGCTTGATGAAACCAATTTGAAAAATCCTTCGAAATAAAATGTGTTGAAATCTCCGGCTTGCTCTGAAATTGACATTTTTGAGCTGAAATCTACCGCCTTGTATTTCAGGACTTCTTCACTGTCGAGATTTGTGACGGTGGTCTTGTTTTTCGAGGCTGAAATAGAAAGCGAGATTCCTGGAATCCAGTTCTGCTGCTGCGGCTTTGAAAAAATCGCCATTCCCGTCAGCGCGGATTCTGAATATGCTCCGCCGACTACAAACATGTTTTTTGTTCCGAAAGCATTCGTGTCCATTACCATGGCTCCGCCCATAAGTCCTGAGCTCGAGTACATTGCAAAAGGAATAGGAATAAAAGTGATTTTTTCTTTTAGTGAGACTTCTGCGCTTGCTTCTGTCTCTGAATTTTTTTTCAATGAAACCTGAATGTCATCAAAAAGACCTTCAAGCTGTAGAGCTGTTTCAAGACCGTGCTGGTCAAAATCCGCGACGGTCGAATTAAGAAATTTTTTGACTTTTGACTGAATATAAAAATTTTTTGTTTTTTTTAAGCCGTGAAAATTTATTTTCGTGACTTTGAGATTCTGATTTTTTATATCTTCTTCTAAATTCTGTTTTTTGTTTTGGTCTTCTGGATTTTGATTTTCTTTTAGAATTTCCAGCCGCACACCGTTTGCTTCTGCTGTTCGATTTATTTCGTCTGCGCCTGTGCTAAAAAAAACGCAGGCGAGCAGAAAAAACGAGCCGGAAAACAATTTATATTTTTTCATTCGGAAATAATATAAAAAATAAGCCGGAATGTCATTTGCATTGAAAAATGCCGCGCCTGAAAAACATTCTTTCTCAAGCGCAGAAAAACTAATTATAATTCTTTTTCAGCTCATCAAAACTTACAGTTCCGTCAATTTCTTGAATTTGGATTTTTCCGTTTAAAATATTAAAGAAAAATTCTGCCAAATCTTTCACGTTTAATTCAGGGCCTTTTTCGCCGTTTGATTTTGTGAGATTGTATGTTTTTAAGATTTGTGTTCCAAGACTGGCTGAAATTATCATAAAATGATTTTCAAGTTTGCCGATGTCAATCAAATCGCTCATCAAGACTCGGCTTGCGACGCTGTAGCTGTTTATTAAACTTTGTGTCCCTTTGTCGTCGGTTAAAACAGTCCGCTGGGTATCGTTTACCAGGTCGATTTTTATTTTTCCAGTTTTTTCTTTTTCTTTTTCGCCTTTGAAAAGCGAGCCCAAATCAGCCAAAGAAAGATTCCAGAATTCTGTGTTCGCAATGAGCGACATCGGCTCAACGGAGAACGCTGTCGGATACAGAAGATAGTTTGTTCCGCTGGAATTTACCTCCGGCGAGTTGAACGTTCCGAGTAGACAGCTTGAAATTGTAAGACTGCGGCTTGAAAAGACTCCGCCAAGCACAGCGCAATTTTCGAGCTGAATGTCGGTGCCGTAGATTGAGCCGCAGACGACACAGTTTTTCATTTTGATTGTAGGCGCGTTTATGTCGCCACCGAAAATTGCCCGTCCGTCCATAATCAGTGCGGCCACGCTTTGAGTGCTTGCGACTGATTTATAAAAATAAATCAAGCCTTTTGCATCGCTTTTAATGTGGAGCTCTTTGTCTGCGAACACGGCTTTTTTGAATTCTGCAGGTCCGTTTGAAATTTCAAGATATTTTGCGTAAACAGAGCCTTCAACCAGCACATTTGTGTCTACAATCACCTGGCGGTCGAGTTCCGCGTTTGTGCGCGGAATAATATTTGTTGCAACCCGGTTGTCACGCAATGTTATTGTATTTTGTCCGAAATCTTTATCATTAATATCTGTCATAAAATTAAGCCCCCTTGAGTTGTTTTATCATTTCGTAGACACGAAGCGATTTGTCGTCTTTTAATTCGGCGAATGTTTTTTCTGCAATTGTGTTGAAAGCGTCGTCTATCTGATTTTTTTCTTCTCCAGATTGCGCAGAAATGCTTGAACTATTTTCCGTGAAATAGTTTTTCACTTGATTCTTAATCTTGTCAGCACTTTCTGATGAAAGAGAAGTTGAAAAACAGTCTAAATTCTCTGATTCAGAACTGAGACTTGCGCTTTTTGTGAAAATTACAGGAATATAATTTGTTTGCTGTGCAGTTTGCTCTGAATATGCATTTTGCAGAATATTTTTGAGCTGATTTGAATAAACTGCCTGCTGAACCACGTTGTTTGAAAGCTCACTCATTGCGTCAAGAACTTTTGATTTTGTTTTTGCAATCAAGAGCTTCTGCTGCAATATGTCAGCTTCATTTACACCAAGCAAAAAGCCGGCAACTTTTTTTGCGGTTTCATCGTTGAGCTGCTCTCCTTGAATGTGCTTGGCAATCTCGAAAACATTTTTATCAAGGGCCACCACTCGTTTTTCAAGCTCTTCGTCAAGATTCGAAAAAATTTTTTTGTAGCGGTCTGATACTCGCAGATAATCGTCCTGCATAACTGCCTGCTGTTTTTCAATTCGAGCTGAATCTGTCTGTAAAAGCTCAAAAACTGATTTGAATTTTGCCGTGAGAGCCGCCATATTTTGGCTTAACTCCGACTTTATCATATTGAAAAAACCGGAAATCACGTGTTCTGAGATTTGATCAGCGGAATTGTTTATCGAGGCAACTTGAGCGCTGTTCATTGCGATGACAGCGCCGTTCAGCCCGTTTACCGAGGTTGAACATCTTTTCACGCTATGATCGAAAGGTTCTGTGTCAACGTAAAGATTCACGCTTACTGGAACTGAGCCGGAATAATGCGCAGTTGTCGTGCCGCCATGTTCGCTTGCAGGATAGCTTACGTTTACAGAGCCTGAATAATAAACAGAGCTGTTGTAGGTTCTTGAATAGCTCATGAATGCTCCTCCGTTTTTCCTGTTTCTTGCCATTTTGAGGCGTTAAAAAGGCGCAAAATTTCTTTTGCAATGCGTTCGTCGCTGATTTCCTGATTGACTTTTTGCTCAAACGATGTTTTTACCGACGCAAAATCAGTTTCGCCAGCTTCTTTCCATTCAAGAAAATAGGAATTTTCCTTGAGCTGGTTTATGTATTTGGAGTCTGTTGAAAAATGCGCATCGGATGAAGTGAAAACTTTTTTTACGGTTGTGCTTTCCGCAATTATAGAGTCGCTTTCAGAGAAAATAACCGGAACAAATTCTTCCTTTGGTGACGAAGGCGAACCATCTTTCAAAATATTCTGGACGGAATTTGAGTATTTTTTTTGCTCAATGACATCATTTGCCATTATAGCGATTGATTTTAGGCTTTTGCTTTTTACAGTTGCGCCGACTTCCTTGACATTTAAAACTTGAGTGTCGTCTCCGTATAAAATAGCTTTGAGAACTTCGCCGCCGGTTTTAAATTGGCTTAAGTTGTAGTTCCTTGAGATTTCATAGGCATGTTTGTCGAGCTCATGAATTCTTGTCTCAAGAGCTTGGTTCAGAGAGTTAAAGTGCTTTGTATAGCGTTTTTTTATTCTGTCGTAGTCATCTTGCATTGTAAGCATGATTTTATCTATCTGTTTTTTGAAAGATTCCATCTGCTGCATTTTCGCAAGCATCTTGCTCGAAACGGCCGCAATTTTCTGGTCAAACTGGCTTTTCATAAGCACGAAAAAGCCGGTGTCCACATTATGGCAGATATTTTCCGAGGCTCTTTGCTGCGCGATCACCACTGCGCTTTGCATTGCGACGACAGAGCCTGTTACACCGCGGACATTTGAGTTTACAACATCAAGGGAATCTGCCATTTCACTTGTGTCAACGGTAATATTAAAATCACTCATTTTGTCCTCCGTCATGAGCCTGGTCTGCGCTGTCTTCAGCTGGTTTTTCCGCCCCGTTTTGAGATTCTGCCTGTGTGTGGAGCGTTTCTGTGTTTTCTGTTTCCGCGCTTCCTTCATCTATGCGCAAAATCTGGTTTGAGGCGACTTGCTGCAAATCAACATTGAAATCTTGCATAAGCTCTGGCTCTGTGCTTGGTTCCGGCGGAAGCTCCGCATAAGTTGCGAAATAGCTGTTTACAGGAATGATTTTCTGACGGCGGGCATCAAGATTCTGGAGATTTTCCGGAATGATAGAATCTGCCGCTTTTTTGCTTTCTCCGTCACGGAGGCTTCCCTCAAAATATTCAACGAAGCCAAACTTTTCAGAAGCTGCGTTTATGTCAGCTTGTAAATTACGCATGTAAAGCTGGAAAGCGTCTCCGATTTCTTTGCACGATTCAACTTTTTCCTCGATTTTCTTGATTGCATCATCAGACTGCGAGACTTCTTGCGTTTCTATGCCTGTTCTGCCTGTCTGAGACATTGCGCTTTGTGTTTGCTTGTAGGAAAGGTAAGTGTTATGCGCTGTTGCGTATTCTGAATAAGCGTTCGTGATTTCGGTAATTAAATCCTGGCCTGTTTTGCGGTTGTCGCGGAAAGCCGCTTCAACATCCTGATGCCATTTATTCAAATAGCTTAATTTTTGGTCGTTGATATTATTGTAAATCTTTAGGCGCTCAATCCGCGTTTCGTTCATCAGATTGTTGATAAGAGGCATTAAAACTTCTTCCTCGATTTGATTGATTCCGAACGGAAGATTTGTGCGGGTGCTGTCTTCTGCGACCCAGTTTTGATTGTAAATATCGTATTTTACTTTTGAGCTTTCCTTTAGCTCGAAAGCCTTGTAAGTTTCAACGCAGTCCTGATAATTGAAATTTGTATCCCGGATTCTTTGAAGCTCTTCTGCTTCAAGCTGCGGTGAATACTGATTGTAGCCGGCTTTTAAAACCGCTGAAAGAATTGAATTTGTGTAATCGAGAAGGGAAGTTGTCGCGTTTGTCTTGATTTTTGAGACAATCTGCACAGAATCTCCGAGCTTTCGTATCAGCGATTTAAAGTAATTTGAATTTCCTCCGTTCGAGTTTAAATCAAGGCTTTTTTTGATTTCGCTGATATTTGTAAAATCCTCGAGCTTTGAATCAAAACCGTCTGTGCTGAAAACTTTTACAACCGGCTTTCCTCCGGTTTCAGTAGTTGAATATTCTTCAAGAAAATTCTCCTCGTCGCTTTTTGGCGGAACAACAGGGAGCGAAACTGAGCGTTTTTCTGAATCTGTCAAAAGATAGCTGATATTCCGCACTTCACGGTCGATGTTTCCCATGTAGTCGTGCATAGTTATGTTTTGGACGCTCTTGCTGTACTTGCTCGTGTCAATTTGCTCCGCGTCGTCATTGCCCTCGACAACCGGAATGTGGTCAAGGTTGTCTTCGAGCCTCTCAAGCGATTTCTGGAGCTCTTTTGGCTGGTGCAAAACAGAAAGCGAGAAATCTGTCGCCGGCATAGAGCCTGTGTGGTCTACAACAAAGCTTTTTCCTTCAAAAGGAACACGCGTCGCAACAGGAACGTAAGCGACTCCAAGCTTTGTGACTTTGTAGTCGCGCCGGATATTTTGTTTTTCCTCTTCGATTGCTTTTATGTTTTCCTCAAAATTGTCAAAATCATTTTTTGCCTTTCTCTTTTTCAGAAATGCGACAAGCGCTGTGATTCCGCCTGCAAGCGCAAGAGCCGCAAGAACAATTCCAGGCGCAGGAGATCCAAGAATAAAGAAAACCACTGCCGAAATCAAAGCTGCCGCTCCAATGCAGGAGCTGACAATCACCATAATCTTAAATTTTCTTCGCCTTGCTGCTGAGCTGTCCCGTAAATTTGACGCTTCTTCGATTTTATTTTCGCAGTCAATTTCCTCGCCTACTATTTTTTCAGCGGCTTTTCTATAGTAGTCAAAAAGAATTTTTGCCTCATCCTCGTAAATATTTGAAGATTCCTTGAAAATTTTCCCTGTTGCCAATTTTTTCTCCTTTTTTAAATTTTATGATTTTTATGGGCGTTTGCCTCCGCTTCGCTTCCGGCACCGCGCTTTTCGTGGCTGCGGCATTCGCCTCCGGTGCTTTACACGCGCTTCGCGCCCACTGCAATCGCTAACGCGTAATTAATTTTTCTGCAGTTTTCTCTGTCTTAACAGGAGATCAAGCTCCTGAATTTTCTGCTCCATCTCAGCCGGAGTAAAATGGGATTCTGCAAGAATTGACGCGGAAATTATCATTCTTTGTTCTATTTGCGAACAAGATTCTGTGTTTACCGGCGAAAGATATTTTACATCGTCGCAGATTTTCCTGATTTTTTGCCCTTGCTCATAAAATTCAACGCCAAGCGAACTGCTTTTTAAGTTAAGCAGCTCGAAAGCGGATTTTAGCTCGCTAAGCTTACCTAAAGACTGCTTTTCGGCAAATTGGACTTTTCCGATATGGTTTCCTGCAAAATACCCCAAATAAATGAATATTCCGCAAATAAAAATCAGAATCAGCTCGGCAATGATTGCGATTTTTAAAGAAACTTTTTCTTTGAAAACCAAAACAGTCAGGATAACCGCGGCAATTTCAAATAAAATTACAGAAATCCACACGCCAATGGCAGAAGTTATTTTTGTGTCTATGTTTTTTGTCGAGATTGAGCTGAAAAAAAACGGGCAGAAAAACACCAGATACATAAAAACGATATTAAGCCAGATAAATGTTTTTGACTGTGAAAGCCCGTTTTCTGGAATCGGCGATTCAGCAATAAAAAATGCGGCGCTGATAACAGCGAGCCCAAAAATAAAAAGAAAAATCTTAAAAACGTTCAGATTTTTTGAATTCATACTTTCTCCCATAAAAAGTCAACGAACAAGTCGACTTTCTAAAGTAATTAATTCATGGC
>CAVDRA010000059.1:0-8359 GCA_963611155.1 bacterium
GTGTTTGCTTTTGGCTTGGGACTTTCTAAGATTTTGACGGGGGGGGTACAGCTGTACAGTATTTTCTGAGTATTCGCTAAAAAGAATTGCGGGCTTTTTTGTGCGTTCGTTTTTTAGGCCGGTTACGAGTGGCTGGTGGTTTACGACTGCTTATGTTATTTTGATTTTAATATGCCCTGTTATTAATGATTTTATAAAACGGCTTACCAGAAAAGGCTTTGTGTGCTTTTTGCTTGTTGTCTGGGCTTTTTATTACACTGTCGGTTTTGCGATTGGCGACGTCTATTTTTCTATTGTGCGCGCGGTTTTATTTTATTTGCTTGGCGCGTTTATTAAAATGCACTGTTCTAAAAAGATTTCCAAAATACGTTTTACAGTTTATGCGATTTTGTGCGTGGCGCTTTGGGCACTGATGAGTTTTCTTTTTTACAATTCTTACTATATTTTGAAGCTGTCTGATTTATTCCATAAGGAAGTTTTTTTTGAGCAGATTGTGATTTTTGGCTTTATGGCTTTGAACACTACAGTTGCGCTCCCCTGCTTTGCGTTTTGCTTTTTTAGAATTTTCGAGAATTTGAATATAAAAGCTCGCCCGTGGATAAATAAAATTGCTTCTGCGACTTTTGGCGTTTATCTGATTCACGATTCTAAATTTTTTAGGTCGCTTATCTGGGAAAAGATTTTTGATGTGTCTGGTGTTCAGTTTAAGTCTGAATTTTTTGTGCTGATTGCTGTTTGCGACGTTTTTATTGTTTTTGCGCTGTGCTGTCTGATTGACTTTTTACGGCAGAAATTTGCTGAGCCACGTTATTTGAAGCTTTATGATTTTTTGGCGGAAAAGCTAAAAAATTTTTGTGTAAAGCAATGAAAAGAAAGGACAGTTTCTTTTCACCCTGAATTAATTACAGGAGCTTTCCGTTCCTGTAAGATTCCGAAATTAATTCTGAATGGCTTAGCTCGTATCAAAAATGACTTTACGGCGAATTCGAAATAACAAATACCGTAAGATTTTCGGAAAAGACAAAAAAATAATGTTTGAGACAGCGCGGCTCACATTTAGTTTTGACCGTGAAGAACAAAGATTTTGATTCCTTCGCTGGGGAAACGTCTTTTCAGCCTAAAACCACATCGAGCGTCATCATCAAAGTAAAGCCTAATGCAAAGAACACAGCTCCGGCATTGCTGTGTTCTCCCGATGACATCTCAGGAATAAGCTCTTCGACCACAACATAGAGCATTGCCCCTGCGGCAAACGAAAGCAAATACGGAAGGGCGCAGAGCACAACACCAGACGAAGCTATTGTGATAAAAGCTCCGACAGGCTCAACTGCGCCTGAAAGGACTCCCGCGGCAAAAGCTTTTTTCCGGGTTTCGCCCTCTGAGGAAAGAGGCATTGAAATCACAGCTCCTTCCGGAAAATTCTGAATTGCGATTCCAAGCGCAAGACTAAGCGCGCCGGCCGCCGTGATTCCGGCGTTTCCAGACAAGAATCCCGCATAGACAACGCCAACCGCCATGCCTTCGGGAATATTGTGGATTGTGACCGCAAGAACCATCATCGTTGTTTTTTTCAGGCGGCATTTATGCCCTTCTGGAGACGATGCGCCCAAATGCAAATGGGGAACAAGACGGTCAATTCCAAGAAGAAAGAAAATTCCAAACCAGAATCCGGCCACAGGCGGAACAAAGCTCAGTTTTCCAAGATTTGCCGAAAGAGCAAAAGCAGGAAGAATCAGCGACCAGACAGACGCCGCGACCATAACTCCAGAGGCGAATCCTTGAAGCGACTTTTGTATTTTCGTGCTCATCTGGCCGCGCATAAGAAAAACGCAGGATGAGCCGAGCGAAGTTCCAAAAAACGGAATCAAGAGAGCTGGAAGAATTGAATTCAAAACATTTGTTAGCATATGCTAACCATTTTAACGTCTGCTTCATTTTTTTTAAAGATATCCGCGCACTTTTATAAAAGCGTAAAAATCGCTTGCCTGCAATTTTTCAAGAAAAAGCAAACGCATGGAGAAAAGCCTAGCCCTGACAGCAGCAGCGCGGAGCGTTCCTGACGCCGGTAAAAAAAATTGTTTTTCCAGCTAAAAAAGCGCGGCTTTCCCTGTGTTTTTTATGGCGGCAGGAATGAAGCGAAAGCGGAACTGCGAATGGCAGGGGGAGCAATTGCGGCATTAGGCGATGTCAAAAAACATTTATCCTGGAGTTAAGGCTGCTCCTGAAATGAAAAAAGCAAAATCTTAGTTTTCATATTGCTTTCTTCTAATTTTTTCGCTGTTTCTTATTAAAAATAGACTTTTTAGACTTTTTAAATTAAAATCGGGAGTCTACATCATTTTGGACAGACAGATGGACGAATTAGAACGTTTTAAGAAATTGAAGAAAGTTTTTGAGACAGAAAAGCTCCTGAATGAGATTCGCGACACAGATGTCCTTTTGGAGAGGATTCTGACCGAAGCGCGAGCCATTGCAAATGCTGACGCAGGCTCGATTTATGTTATAGAAGAAAAACTTTCATCTTCAAAATCCGCGGGCTCTTCGGGTTGTTCGGGCGAAGACCGTTTTTTCAAAAATAAGCTTCTTAGAATCAAATATGCGCAAAATGACACACAGGCGAAGAAAAATCCCGGAGAAGCGAAAAGCCCTTATGTTTATTTTACGGTTCCAATCACAAAGAAGTCTATTGCCGGATACTGTGCCTGCACAGGCGAGGTTTTGAATATTGCGGATGCGTACAATATTCCAGATTCGGCGCCGTACAAATTCAACAGCAGCACGGATATTTCGACAGGATACAAAACAGTCTCGACAATGACGCTTCCGCTTATAACGGCGGACAGCAAGAGGCTTGGAGTTCTTCAGATTATCAATGCGAAAGACAAAGACGGAAACGTGGTCGCTTTTTCTGACGAATCGGTGGATTTTATAAGACACTTTGCGGCGAGCGCGACGCAGACTCTCGAGCACACTTATCTTACAAGCAACATGATCAAAAGAATGCAGCGGATGGCCGAGTTCAGGGATCCGAAAGAAACAGCCACCCACGTTCAGCGGGTCTCAGATTTTTCCCTAGAAATTTATGATCAGTGGGCTGAAAATCATAACATCGGAAAAATAGAAAGGCTGTCTTTCCGCGACACGCTAAAAATCGCCGCGAAATGCCACGATCTGGGAAAAGTAGGAATTTCAGATATTATCTTGAAGAAGCCAGGCCCTGGAAGATTCAATATAAATGAGCGCGCAGTCATGATGGGGCACACATGCGTGGGAGCGCAGCTTTTTACAGAGCCGGAATCGGAAATCGATATTATGTCAAGGGAAGTCTGCCTCCATCACCATGAATGGTGGAACGGAAGCGAGCAAGGCTATCCAGGCGACATTGATTATATGAACTATGAAATCGGCACGCCAATAAAAAAAATCAAGCCGCTGAAAGGAGAGCAGATTCCGCTTTCCGCAAGAATCGTCGCGATCGCCGACGTTTTTGACGCTTTAAGCCATAAACGCGTTTACAAGGAAGCGTGGTCCATTGATGACGCTTTTATTGAAATTCAAAATCTTTCAGGCAAGCAGTTTGACCCGGAACTTGTGATGGCGTTTTTGCAGGTCAGGGACCGGATCGCCTCAATCAATGCCTCGTACGACCGGATGGAGAAAGACTGAGCAAAATCTATACAAAGTATTTTTTTATATTGTAAGTCTCGGCCATCTCATGAGCCAGAACTTCCCGCTCAAATTCAGACGAGAATTTTCTGAGCTCCTTTTCGCCGTAATAGTTTCCCTTATTTCCGCCAAACCCGATTTGCGAAAGATTCAAGCTGAATTCGCGCTCAACTAGCCGTTCTTTTATGTTGCGCTCCGTAAATTTTACTCCGCGGTCATTCATTACAGAGATTTTTTTCTCTACTAGGCGCGCGGCGAAAGGCAGATCGCGGGTCAGAACAATGTCGTTTTCGGCGGAGGCGTCAAAAATAAAGTCGTCTGCAGCGCCGGCTTTTTTTTCTACAACCCGCATTTCAAGCCCTGTGCAGGCGATTTTGCTTTTTATCTCATGATTTGCGACAAAAACAACAGAGATTCCGTGAGATTTTGCAAAAGAAACAGTAAAATCACGCGCCATGGCAGGAAAAGAATCAGCATCGACCCAGATCTTAAATTTGAACATCAACTTAACGCCTTATTTATTTTCTCTATCATCTCTTTTGTGAGCTTATCGACCCTCTGCTCTTGAATTTCTGACTCAGGATTTTCTGTCTTTTGGGAAATCATCTGAATTTTTGATTTTTCCTTGTAAAGCTCGTCACAAAGCATAATTCCGGCCAGCGCAGAAATCTGAATTGGACTTGAAAGAGAGCCGCTTTTTTGAATTTGGGAGATGATTTTTTTGTAATACCCTAGAAGTTTTTGGAGATACGCATCATCTTCCGTCGCATTTATTGTGAAAGAAGAGTTGAACACGTCAATCTTTAATGAACCCATTTTCGGTTAGAATATATCAAAAAGCGCCTGAGAAGAAGTATCGCCCTGCGATTTTTCTAGATTTTCGTTAATTTCAAGATTTTCTGCCGGCACAGAAGTTAAAGGCTGAACATTTTCATCAGACTCCTGAACTTCTGGATTTTCTGCAGTGTTTCCGCCCGCCTGAGACACAGAAGTCTCTGCGCCGTTTTCTTCAGAAGAATTCTCGTTTAAAACAGCTGGTTTTTCAGTATTTACAGGCTCTGGCAAAACAGGTTCAGATGGAGCATTGTTTTCTATCTGCTCAGACTGAACAGATTCAATTTCTTTCTCTGTTTTAGACTCAGTTTCTTTTTCGTTTAAAGCTTGCGATTCTTCAGCCAGATTCTCGCAAGCTTGATTTTCCTCAAGTGAATTATCAGAATCAGCAGAAATCTGTGCCTGATTATGATTTTCTTCTGTTTTTTCTGGCTCAGAACTGTTTTTTTGAACTTTCTGAGACGCAACAGAACTTGATGCGGAAAGAACAGTGTTCTCAAGCGCATCAAGCCTGTTCAAGGCTTTTAAGATTCCATCTTCAATTTTACTCTGATCGTTTAGGAAAGAAGAAAACTGCTCCGTTTTCGCCGCCAATGCATTTGTGAGCTCTGCGCATTTTCTACGCAAAGCAACATTTTCAGCGTTAAGCTGTGCAATTTTTGCAACAGCGTTTTCTACTCTATCCTGAAGAAGCAAAATCTGATCAATGGAAATCATCGGCCTATCCTTTTAACACTAAAATTAAGCGTTAAGAGCTTTTTTTGCAGCTTCTACAACTGCCTTGAAAGCTGTAGGGTCTTCAATAGCAAGATTTGACAAAGCCTTGCGGTTAAGTGTAATTTCTGCCTTGTTAAGACCATTAATAAAACGTGAGTAAGTAAGACCTTCATCACGAACAGCAGCGTTAATACGCGCAATCCACAACTGGCGGAAATCACCTTTGCGGTCACGTCGGCTAACATATGCGTGATCAAGAGCTTTTGTTACAGCATCTTTAGCTGCTTTATAGTTTGTTCCGCGACGTCCTGTAAAACCTTTTGCAAGCTTTAAGATCTTAATGCGGCGGTTCTTTCTTTTTGCACCATCAATTGCTCTCATTTCTTATCTCCTATCAATAAATCAGCCGTATGGAAGCAGAGTTTTGCGGACTTTTGCTGCTGAATCTTCAGAAAGAATTCCAGCACCACGGAGATGCATTTTTCGTTTTGGTGATTTCTTTGTCAAAATATGACGAAGATTCATTTTCTTGTACTTTACTTTACCAGTTGCTGTGAAAGAAAATCTCTTTGCAGCAGCTCTCTTTGTCTTCATCTTAGGCATTTTTTCTACCTCTTAAATTATTTGGCCTTAGCGTTCAGTGTCAACGACATGAAACGCCCTTCCATTGCGGCAGGCTTTTCAACAGCATATGAGCCTTCTCTAAGCCTTTTCAATACTTCATTCAGTACATCATAACCGAGTTCAGTATGTGCAAGCTCACGACCGCGGAAACGGATCGTAACTTTTACCTTATCTCCCTCGTCCAAGAATTCCTGAACATGTTTTGCCTTAGTATCAAGGTCGCCAGAACCAATTTTAGGCTGCATACGAATTTCCTTGAGCTTAAGAGCTTTTTGAGCCTTGCGGGAATCACGGAGTCTTTTTTCCTGCTCGAACTTATATTTACCGTAATTTAAAATTTTACAAACCGGCGGATTTGCATTTGGTGAAACTTCAACGAGATCAAGGTCCCGCTCCCTTGCCAATTTAAGCGCTTCTATTGTCGGAATAATTCCGTTTTTTCCGCCCTCTTCGTCAACAAGTCTGACCTCTCTTACACGGATATATTCGTTAATCCGTAAACCTCTGGTGTCTGCCAACACTCCTCCTATGTGCTTATAAAACTTAAACACTGAAATAAATATGTTTTAACAAAATAACACAAAGATTAAAAACAGTCTAGTAACCTTATATCTCTTTTTTTCTCAAAAGACAGAAGTAAAGAGGTCCGGCTGTGCAAAAATCAGACTTGCCAGCTTCATCAGCGCTATACGACAAATCTGGAAGAACGTGCGCGCCAAATTCAGTCTTTTCATATTTTGGAAGCCGGATTTCCGAAGAATTCGGCACGGCAAATTTTTTGTATTCCAGTGAAATTTCCGGCTCCAAGATCTCAACATTCTCAAATTTTTTAAAAAGCTTTGAAACCGTCTTGTCATTTTCATCAGGCGAAAGAGAGCAAGTCGAGTAAATCATCAGTCCTCCTGGAGCTAAAATTCGCCAGGCAGAAGACAAAAGCGACCATTGCGACATTGAAAGAGACTTTATTCTTGAAGGAGACCACTCGCTTAAATATTTCGGATCAGCCAAAACATGGCGTTCAGATGAGCATGGGGCGTCAAGCAAAATTCTGTCAAACATATTCTGAGATTCCAGGCAAATTTTTGCGCCGTCTTTGCAGGAAGTTTTCACTCTCCCGCTGATTTCTTCAGGAAGGCAAGTTTGTATCGTCCTGTCGAGCCTCCTTTTACGTTCAGGCGAACGCTCGTTTGAAAAAAGAACAGCGTCATTGTCCATGTTAGAAGCAAGGATAATCGTTTTTCCTCCCGGAGCCGCACACATATCAAGAATTTTTTTCGCGCCGGCTAAAGGAAGAGAAACAGCCGCGCGCACAGAAGCAGAGTCAAGAAAATACGGCTCGGCCCCGCCGGCATTCCATTGCACATAGTCAGGTTTGCAAGAAAAAGCGGCTTTTATTTTTTTCCAGCGCTCGCCAAAAAGCCCTGAATAGTAAGATTCAAATCCGGCTTCTCCGCTCAGTTTCTTAGCCCGGTCCTTTTGTTTCATTTTGTTTTCCTTTTTTTAAGAGATGCTTTTTAAATTTTGCTGCCGCGCAAAACCGTGTTAAATAAATTTCACATGCATTTTAATTCTGATTTTTTGACAAACTTGACTGTCCTTTCACAAAAAATTTGTCAAAAGAGGCAAGATCAAATTCAGGATAATTCCTGTTCACAGAAACTTTGAAAGAAAAATTTTCTTCCGCTTCTGATTTTGAAAAAGCTTTTTTATCACCGAAATTTTCTTTTTTATCATTTTCCTCAAGCAAAAGAATCCCGCATTTGATTTTGAATCTCACGACATCGCAAACAGCCTCGTCAATTTTCTTTCTAAATTCGGAATCTTCAAGCGATTTTTTTAGAAGAACAGCAGCCGCTGAACCGAAACGTTTTTCAGAAAGCATAAGAACATCAACTCCAGCTTCAATAGCTTTTACAGATGCGGCTTCAGGCGGGAAACCGTTCTTGGAAAGCGCGCCCATAAAAATATCGTCAGAAATAACCAGCCCTGAAAAGCCAAGCTCGCCGCGGACAATATCTTTCACCCAAAATTTTGAAAGGCAAGCCGGCACATCGCTTTCAGAATAAGACTCGTCATCAAAAACAGAAACGCAGGCATGGCTCATCAAGACTGCCGAGGAAAACGGCAAAAGTTTTCTAAACGGAGAAAGATATTCATTTTCAAGCTCGGACTTTGAAATTCTGATTTTTGGAAGGCCAGTGTGAGGATCAGTGCTGGAATTTCCCGGAAAATGCTTAAGAGAAGTCAAAATTCCGCTGGATTCATAGGCAGAAACTGCGTTTTTTCCATATGAAAGAACTTTTTCCAAGTCTCCAAAAGTTCTGGTTCCCAAAAATTCACAGTTTGAATCGTTTTGAACTTCCACAACCGGCGCAAGATTCAAATTGATTCCAAGAATTTTCATCTGTTTTGCCTGCGTCCTGTAAATCTCTGAAGCGCCTTCAGCGGTGAATTCGCTGGAAATTTTTGTCTGGCTGGGAAGCGCGCTCGTCAGATTCCGAAGCCGGCAAACATCTCC
>CAVDRA010000060.1:0-8332 GCA_963611155.1 bacterium
CCGATTTTTGCCTGCACAAAAAGGCTTTCCTCAAAATTGTTTGTGCAGGTTCCGACCGGATCAAGATTCTGGACCATAAATTTGCATTTTGAAAGAAATTCCGGTGTCTGTTCATTTTCCGGCGCGTTTTTGTCGACTAGAGCTTCCGGGGCAAGAATGTTGAATCCGTTTTTGTCGAGATTATAAATCAATTTTTTGCAGAGTTTTTCCTCGCCTGAAGAAAGATTCATTGAGTTCAGCTGATGTTCAAGATGGTCTGAAAGAGGCTCTCTAAAGTCCTCTCTGTTTTCGAGCGCGGCCTGAAAATTGTCGCTTGCCTGAATTCCGGAGGAGGTCGCTTTTCCAATGCTGGTCCTGTCTGAAAAATTTTGCTGTTTTGCGCTTGCTTTTGCCGCCTGCGCGTCTCCGTCTTGAAAGCTGTCTTCTGTGATAACTAGGGCTGGATTTTTTGCCGCTTTTTCATAAATCTCGTTCCGCAGCTCTCCTGAAGACATATTCAAAAGTTTTAAAGACATTATCTGCGTTTGGCTCATTTTTTGTGTTTGAGCCATTTTCTGGTTTTGAGAAGTTCGCTGAGCTAGCCTCAATGACGGAGATAATGAAATTTCAGGCATACTAAAGATTATAGCAGAAATTCGTCTGTTTTGCTAAAATCGTCGCATATGAAAACATTTCCTAAATTCGGAGTTCAGATTCCTGAAATTCTCCTTCCTAAAAAGCTAGATTTAAAAACTTGGGCGGTTATTGCCTGCGATCAGTACACGCAGGACAAAGATTATTGGAAAAAAGCTGCGGAGATTGCCAGTTCGGCGCCTTCAACGCTCAATCTGATTTTTCCGGAAGTCAATCTTAATGATTCTGACAAAGAGGAGCGGATTCAGAAAATTCAAAAAACAATGAAAGATTATCTTTCTGAAGAAATTTTTGATTCTGCTGAAGAATGTATTTATATCGAAAGAAAAACCGAGTACGGCAGAATGAGGCGCGGACTTGTTCTTGCAGTGGATCTTGAAAAATATCAGTGGAAGCCAGGCTCAAAGGCTTTAATCCGCGCTACTGAAGCGACTGTCCCTGAGCGAATTCCTCCGAGAATGAAAATAAGAAGCGGGGCTGCTCTGGAGCTTCCTCATATCATGCTGCTTGCAAACGATCCTGGTGACCTGCTCGTCGGCGGAGCTGAAAAACTTTCAAAAAAAAGCGCGCCTGTTTACGACGGTGATTTGATGCAGAACGCCGGACATATTGCCGGCTGGAGCGTGAAAGGAAATGAGGCGGAAAAGCTTCTTGAAAGCGCTCTTTCTTCGCTTTTTGAGTCAGGAACTGATTCTGACGGGAACACTTTTTTGTTCGCTGTTGGCGACGGGAACCATTCTCTTGCGACGGCGAAGGCCGTTTGGGACGACCACAAGAAAAATCTCTCGGATTCAGAAAAAGAGACAAGCCCTGTAAGATTCGCGCTCGTAGAAATTGTGAATATCTATGATAAGGGACTGACTTTTGAGCCGATTCACCGTGTGATTTTCAATCAGAATTCTGAAAAGCTTATCGCGTTTGTTCAGGAAAAACTCGGCGGCGAGCTAAAAGAATTCGGCTCTGAAAAAGAGCTTGAGGATTTTGTTTCAGATAAAGGCGCTTCCGGCGCAAGATACGGCTTTATTTCAAAAGGAAAACTTTGCGTTCTCGACACAAAAATCACGGACTTGGCGATTGCGGCTCTGCAGCCTGTTCTTGATGATTATCTTGATTCAAATTCAAAGGACAAAAAAAACGACATCGACTATATCCACGGAACTGGCGAAGTTGTTGCTCTGGGGAAAAAAGACAATGCGGTTTCGGTTTTGCTTCCGCCGATTGCAAAAGACAGCTTTTTTGCGACAATCAACGGGCGCGGTCCTCTCCCAAGAAAATCATTTTCAATGGGCGAGGCGAGCGAAAAACGCTTTTACGTTGAGGCTCGAAAGCTTTTCTAAAAAAAATGCGCGGCTTGCGCTGCGCTGAGTGTTTTTTGCGGGGTTTTTGCTTAATGCAGGATTTCCCGCTTTTTTATTTTCAGCTGTTTTCGCCGCAGATAAGATAGTAAAGCCTGTTCAAGTCGTCTTTGTTGTAAAACGATATTTCGAGCTGGCCTTTTTCCATTGAGCCTTTTATTTCGACTTTGGTGCCGAGCTTTTCGATAAACTGCTGCTCGAGCGCGCTGATATTAGGGTCTTTCGCCTCGTTTTTTGAAGGCTTTTTCGGCGAGAGCTTTCCGGCTCCTTCGTTCAGTGTTTTGGCCATTTCTTCGGCGTCACGGACAGTCATGTCATTTCCGACAATTTTCGCAAACAGAATCCTCATGTCAGCGCTGTCTTTTACGGCAAGAAGCGCGCGCGCGTGTCCAGATGTGATTTTTCCCTGCGCAAGAGACGTTCTCATGTCTTCAGGGAGCTTTAAAAGGCGGATTGCATTCGCGACTGTAGAGCGGTTTTTTCCAACTCTCGCTGAAATCTGCTCCTGGCTCAATCCAGAAATTTCCATGAGTTTATAATATGCCTCGGCCTCTTCTATCGGATTCAGATTTTCACGCTGAATATTTTCAATCAGGGCAATCTCAAGCTTTTTCTGATCACTGAATTTTCCAAGATGAACAGGGACTTCTGAAAGTCCGGCGATTTTCGCGGCTCTCGTGCGGCGTTCGCCCATGATGATGTAAAAGCTGCCGTTGTCCGCGCTTTCAACTGTGATCGGCTGCAAAATTCCATGCTCTCTGATTGATTCTGCCAGCTCATGAAGCGCTTCGTCGTCAAATTCACGGCGCGGCTGGAAAGGATTCGGCGTGAGCTTATTTACATCGAGCCAAAGCTGGCCGTTCTCATCAACCGTAAGTCCTTCTGGGAGTTTTCGTGTTCCGTTTGCGACTTCAGGCGGAATGTTTCCTTTTTCAATCGCCTTGCTCACAGCTTTTGCCGCAACTTTATCAGATTCTGAAATCGTTTTTTTGTCTGAGTCATTTGCGGAGAACGCTGAAGCCCCGCTTTCTCCGCTGTTTGCAGGAAATAATGATTCAAGCCCTGCTCCAAGTCCGAACTTAGCCACGGCTGACCACCTCTTCTGCAAGTTTCTTGTAGCTTTTTGCGCCGACACAGCCTGGATCATAAAGACAGATTGGCTGGCGGTGAGACGGAGCTTCTGAAAGCCGGACATTGCGCGGAATTATAGTGTTGAAAACAAGGTCCTTAAAATATTTTTGCACTTCGCGCACAACATCCTGCGCAAGCCGTGTCCTTGAATCGTACATTGTAAAAAAAATTCCGCCGATTTTAAGATTTGGATTAAATCGTTCCTGAACAAGTTTTACAGTCTGAAGCAAAAGAGTTATTCCTTCGAGCGCAAAATATTCGCACTGCATCGGGACTAAAACTTCGTCTGCCGCTGTAAGTCCGTTCAAAGTCAGAAGTCCGAGGGAAGGCGGACAGTCAATTAAAATGTAATCATATTCGGAACGGAGAGGGTCAAGGACGTTTTTCAGGAAATATTCGCGTTTTTCCTGCTCGACAAGCTCTATTGCAAGACCTGAAAGATCGATAGAGGCGCTTACCGCGTCAAGATTTTCTACGGGAGTGTGCTTGATAGTCTCTTCTGCTGTTGACTGTTCTGCAAGAAGCTCGTAGATTGTCGGCTTGTCTTTTGAAACTCCAACGCCGCTCGACATATTTCCCTGGGAGTCAAAGTCAACGAGTAAAACTTTTTTTCCGAGCTGAGCCATAAAGGCTCCGATGTTTATCGCCGAGGTGGTTTTGCCGACGCCGCCTTTTTGGTTAACAAAAACAAATATTTTTCCCATACGTTTATTTTATCGTACAAAAAAGATAAAATATATAGATTTTGTGAAACATTTTTTGTTTCACAAATTGACTGGAGAACGTGATTATGATTTTGTCTGTGACTTTTTCGAAGCCTGTAAAAAATATAAACGAAATTTTAGGAAATGATTTTGTGCGTGTAAAAATCAAGCTCACTGCGTCTTCAGCGGCTAAAGGCGAAAATTATTTCGCGGAATTTTACACTGAAAAGCAAGTGTTCCATAAGAAATTCTCGCAAGACGAGTTTGATGAATTTATAAAGATTCATGGCGGAACAACTTTTAAGAATGTTGTGGAACGCACAGAAAGCGAAGAAATCACGCTTATGGCCAGCAAAAAAGGAAAAATCACAAGGCTGGCACGAAAACTGAAAAACAATGCGAATGCGTTAGGGGCTGTAACGGCGCCGAAAGGCGTTGCTGCGCATGGCGGAACTGGAGACAAAGATTCTAGCGGATTGAATTCCGTTAATGCCGCTGACCGTGGCGGCATTGCTTGTTTGAGCAGCAATGGAGCGGAAGCGGAACCGTGCAAGACCCGACCAGAACGAAGTGAGGGGAACGCCCTGAATCAGAGCATGAAGAATATAAATTTTTCGCGGAACAGCCAAAACCGCAAGAAAAATTATATTCTTGAGGAAGGCGCGGCGGTTCCTTTTCTTGTGCGGCTCGGAATTATGACTGCGGAAGGAAAGGTGATAAATTCAAAATACGATAAATTCCGGCAGATAAACCGTTTTCTGGAATTCATTGATGATATTTTGAAGGAAATCACGCTTGAAAATAACGGGAAACCGCTTAGCATTGTGGATTTTGGCTCTGGGAAATCATATCTTACGTTTGCTGTGCAGTATTTTTTGACGGAGATAAAGAAAATTCCTTGCGAAATTTTCGGTCTGGACTTGAAAAAGGACGTTATTGATTATTGCTCGCGCCTTGCTTTTGAGCTTGGCCTGGAAAATCTGAAATTTGCGGTCGGAAATATTGCTGACTACGGCGAGGAGAAAAATCCTGACATTGTGATTACTCTCCACGCTTGCGACACAGCGACTGATTTTGCTTTGAATTATGCTGTCCGGCACAATGCGAAGGCAATTTTGAGCGTTCCTTGCTGCCAGCATGAAATTAATTCTTTGCTGACCGCAAAAAAAGCCGCGGAAACGGATTTTGGAATTTTGGCGCGCTACGGTCTGCTAAAAGAAAAATTCAGCGCGCTTTTGACAGACGCAATCCGCGGAAATTTGCTTGAGAAATGCGGCTACAAAGTTCAAATGCTTGAATTCATCGATGATTCTGCGACTCCAAAAAACACGATGATCCGGGCGATAAAATCAAAATCAAGCTTTTCTGACTGCGGAAGCGGAAAAATTGAAGGCTCGAAGATGTGCGAAGCTGGAAAAATTCTTGAAAAACTTGGGATCCGGCAGACTCTGAATGAGTTGCTCAGCGGAGAAAAGTTATCCTGATGTTTTTTCCTGCGCCGCTTTGTTCTTCCTGGTTTTTGCGTTTTTCAAGGCTTTTTCGGGAGAAAACTAATTTCTGATTTTTAGATTGCCAAAAACTTTTCCGAGTCCTGCGTGAATCACCAAGTCTGCCATTGAGTCGGCTTGAGTTTCACTTTTGTTGATTAGGACGAGGTTTTTTCCTCTGAAATATCTGATTAGGCCGGCCGCAGGATAAACGATTAAAGATGTGCCGCCGATTATCAGAAGGTCGGCGCTTGAAATTGCGTCAATTGCCCCGCTTAAAACATTGTCGTCAAGACCTTCCTCATAAAGGACCACATCCGGCTTTACAAGACCGCCGCATTCGCAGCGCGGAAGTTTGTCCGGAGAGTTTTCGCTTTGGGCGATAAAGTCTATTCCGTAAAATTTTCCGCATTTCATGCAGAAATTCCTGAGTGTGCTTCCATGAAGCTCGAATACTTTCTTGCTTCCGGCAAGCTGATGAAGTCCGTCGATGTTTTGAGTGACTACAGCTGACAGCTTGCCTGCCTTTTCAAGCTCTGCGAGCTTTTTGTGCGTTACGTTTGGCTTTGCGCCTTTTACAATGAGTTTTGCGCGGTAAAATCTGTAGAATTCGCGCGGATTTGCGTCAAAAAAGCTTCGTGATATTATTGTTTCCGGGGGGTATTTCCATTCCTGGCGGTAAAGTCCGTCTTGGCTTCTAAAATCTGGAATTCCGCTTTCCGTTGAAACTCCGGCTCCTCCAAAAAACACGATTTTATGCGACTCGTCTACAAGTTTCTGAAATTCTGCGGTTTTTTCTTCCAGTTTCTCATTTAATTCTTCATTCTGATTGCTTTCCATAAAAACTTTCCTCTTTGAATCTTTTTTGTCAGATAGGCTGATTATATTCCTTTCAAACGGATTTTAAATCGAATTTACGTTAAAAGTTTATTTGTTTTCTGTCGAAATTTCTGAAAATAGGATTTTGAGTTTTTCGTCTTTTTTGAAAAGCATTTGCCATTATAAAGAAGTTAGGCTAAGATTTTTGTATTAAAAAAGTTTTAAGGATAAAATTATGAAAAAAGGTTTGAAAGCGGCTCTTTTTGTAGTTTGCGTGGCTGTGTTCTCTTTTTCTGCTTTTGCGCGCGGAAAAAAAAATGTTGAGGAACGCAGTGTTGAAAAAATGGAAAGCTGGCAGGAAACTTTCGACATTAATGAAAAGAAAGCCGGCAAGTACAATGTCTTGATTGAAGCGAAGGACAAGGGCGGAAACACGGCGGTAAACGGTCCTTTCAATCTTTATATTGATCCTGATTCTGACTATGTGATTTCTGGAGTTACAAATCCTGCGAACAATATGAGAGTTCCCGGAAATCTGAATATCGTTGGAACTTGCGTTGATGACGACGGTGTTGCTGAAGTTTGGCTGGTTCTTGACGGCGGAGAGCCGGTTAAGGCTGAGGGAAAGGAATTCTGGTCTTATTATCTCGACACTACAGAGCTTTCGGAAGGTCCTCACACGATTGATGTCTGGGGCGTTGATATAAACGGACTTTCTTCGCGCGAAAAGCCAAATAAAAATGCGCACATTGTATGGAATCTTGACAGGCGGCAGCCGATTACAACTGTTACGAATTATAGCCAGGGCGAGCTTGTCTCTGGAAAAATCACTCTGAAAGGCGAATCTTCTGACGGCAACGGAATCCGGAATCTTTATTATTCTCTCGATAATGCAAAAACTTTTGAGATGGTTCCGATTAAGGAAGATAAGAAAACCTCTGGAATTGCGCATTTTGAGCTTCCAATCGACACTAAAAAATCTGAGGACGGACCTGCGATTCTCTGGTTCAAAGCGATAGACAAGACAGACTCGGCTGGAACAAGCTCATTCCTTTATTTTATTGACAACACAAACCCGGATGTGAAGATTGTCTCTCCTGCTGAAAATGAGACTGTAAACGGAAAATTCGGCATTGCCGGCTATGCGAAAGACAAAGTCGGTCTTCAAAAGCTTTCGTGGTCTTTTAACGGAGAATCAGGCGATTTTGAGCTTATTCCTGGAAATCCGTACTGGTTCAAGGAAGTTGACACAATCGGGCTCAACAAAAAATCTGCTGATTTCATAATCACTGCGACAGACACTGCTGGAAACGTTGTTGAAGTTAAAAAAACGATTCTTTTAAATCAGGAAGATGACAAGCCTGTTGTTACAGTTCAGTCTCCTGTTTCGGAATCCTATCTTTCTGGCAAGAAAGACACTTTGTTTTTGCGCGGCTTTGTAAACGATGACGACGGAGTAGCGAGTGTTTCTTATTCTGTTGACGGCGGAAGCGAAATAAAAGCTGAAAGCCAGGGTGTTTTCTGCGAGATGATTCAGGCAGAGAACGATTTTCCGGTTGGAAAGCATGTAATCACAGTCTATGCTACGGATATTTACGGCGTGAAAGGAAATCCGGTTTCAGTTCCGTTTTATTCATGGGGGGCTGAGCCGAGTTTCTCAATTCCGAAAATTTCTGGCGCAGATGCTGCAAACGGAATTATGGTTCATCCGGAATCGAATCCTGTTTTTGAGACCTCAGTGAATTCTGAAAGCGCTCTGAAATCATTCTCCTATAAAATTTTGTATGGAAATGATGAAATCTACAAAGAAGAAAATGTTGAGCTGAAAAACGGCCAAAAATCCGCTTCCGTTAAGATTCCGCTTGGAAACGCTCCATGGGGACTCGTGAATATTGTCTTGAGCGCGTCTGATATTTACGGAAGAGCAGTTGAGCAGAAAAGGCTTGTAAACATAAAAGATTTGTCTTATATCCATGAGGATTTGCTCGATTCGCCTCTTTCTGAAAAAATTGTTGATTCGAAGGACTCTGATTCTTCGGTGTCGGTCTCAATTTTGAGTGTCGCCGGCGCGGAATATGTTCCTGGAATGAATGTGATTATTCCTTACGGACCTTCTAAAAATCCTGTGATGGCGGTTCTTTCTGTTGAATCTCCGGCTGAGGTTCAGGCTAAAAATATTTCTGTTTCATACACAATCGAAGGC
>CAVDRA010000061.1:0-8317 GCA_963611155.1 bacterium
AAATGAATCTGCATGAAAGCGGAAGAACATCAAATTCTTCACACAGGCAAAAAAACTATTCAAAACTGTAGCGTCAGAAAATCTCAGCTTTTGCGGGTTTTGCCGTTTTTTTCCGCAGGAAAACTCAAAAAAAGCTCTTCCTTCATTGATGAATACGCAAGCTCCTGAAGCTCAAGCATTTTCTTGTAATTTTCAAGCCCCATTCTGGCAACCGATTTTTTTTCGATTGAAACCAAAACTCCAACTTGCTTTTCCGCAAAGTCAAGCCCGGACTCTGTAAATTCAATTATTTTTGAACGCCTGTCGTCCGGATTTTCCTTTAAGGTGACAATTCCTTTTTTCTGCATTGAAAGCACAATATTGTTCACAGTCTGCGGCGGAATGCAATAATTCACGGAAATCTGCTTTTGAGTCTGGCCTCCTTCCATGTAAAGCGCGTAAAGAACCTGGTTCACATCGCCATCGGCATGGACCAGGCTGTCAAACAAACTGTAAAGACGCGACATTGAGCTTATAATTTTGTTTTCACGCACTAAAAGTTCAGTATCTTCATTCATTTTTATCTCTTTTGGGAATAATTTTATTCCAAAAAAATATAATCTCTTTTTGGGATTATTGTCAAACATCCGATTTTTCTGATTTTCTAAAATTCCATATAGAGCTCATCAGGCTTTTCTTCAAGCCAATAGGAAATTTTTTCAACAAGCTCAGCGATTTTTTGGCCGCGCTTTTTGCCTGTGCCGCCAAGCGAACATTCCCACACAACTGCGACACGGCAAAAACGCTGAATATAGGCTTCCGAAATTTTTCTGTCCCGCTCGGCGTTTCCCGAAATTTTATTTTTCCAGTATTCGGTGTTTGATTTTGGCAAACGGAAAAGCTTGCAGTTTTTGTGTCCGTGCCAGAAACAGCCGTTCATGAAAATGACCGCATTGTACCGGGGCAAAACAATGTCTGGAGTTCCGAGATAGCGGCTGTCGTTTTTTCTGAACCGAAAACCGGCCTTGAAAAGCGCGCTTCTCAAAGCTATTTCGCTTTTTGTGTCTCTGCTGTGAATTTTCGACATATTCAAGCTGCGCTGCTCGGCAGTCAATTTATCCATAAAAAAGATTCTAGGCGAATCAAAAGATTAAATTCAACTGAAAGAATTTTTTTACGGCAAAAAAAGCTCCCGCGAAAGCCTTGCGGATTTGCTTTCTAATGCGGTAGGGATAGGAGCTGCCGCGCAAGCGGGTGCGGAGCACCGGAGCGAAAGCGTAGCTGCGGATAGCCCGACGGCGCAAGCCGGACCGCCCATATAAATAAAAAATTAGGAACACAGAAAACAAAAAGTGATATAATCATGAGCCGAAAACCAGCAATCCAGAGGTGCGATTATGCTAAATACTAACAATAATGCAGCCGCGCTAAAAAAAGATATTTTGGCTGAAATAGCGAGGCTTCAGCTTGAAGGCAAACTTCTGTCATCAGAAACAGTCAGCGAAATCGAAAAAATTCCGCTCGAGCTTATTCCAGATGGCTCGGTTCCAATTAGAAAAAGTCTTGCAGAAGACCGTGATATTGTGCGGACCAGAATTGTCGCAAATCTTGGACATTCTGTCGAAGACTACGATCCTAAAAAAACGCTGGCAGAATATGTAAAGGAAGCCTACGAGCGCGAAAAACCGACCTGGCCAATGCTCACAATGATTCAAAGCGCGTGCAACGCCTGCGTAAAACCCCATTATTTTCCGACAGACGCCTGCCAGGCTTGTCTTGCCCGCCCATGCAAAATGAACTGCCCTAAAAAAGCAATTGAAGTTACAGACCGCGCAAGAATCGACTATCAAAAATGCATAAGCTGTGGCTTGTGCGCGCAAAACTGTCCTTACCATGCAATCATAAAAACCGTTGTTCCATGCGAAGAAGCCTGCCCTGTCGGAGCAATTTCCAAAGGAAGCGACGGAAAAGAAACTATCGACTACGACAAGTGTATTTTCTGCGGAAAATGCATGTCAAACTGTCCGTTCAGCGCAATGATGGGAAAATCCCAGCTTTTCGATGTTATAAAACACATAATGAACGGCGAAAAAGTAGTCGCAATGTACGCTCCTGCAATCGGAGCTCAGTTTAAGGGAACAAAACCAGGCCAGCTTGAAGGCGCGCTTGTTCAGGCGGGATTTTACAAGGTTTGGGAAGTAGCCCTTGGAGCCGACATTACAGCAGACAAGGAAGCGGCAGAATTCGCAGAAAGGATGGAGCGCGGCGACAAAATGATGACAACAAGCTGCTGCCCAGCTTATGTGCGCGCGGTAAAAATTCATGTTCCGGAACTTGCGCCGTGTATTTCAGAAACAAAATCCCCGATGATTTACACTGGCGAAGTTGCAAAAAAAGCTGATCCTGACTGCATAACAGTCTTTATCGGACCTTGCCTTGCAAAAAGGCGCGAAGGTTTTGATTCAGACATAATCGACTACGTTCTTTCGGTTGAAGAAGTGGACGCTCTCTTTACAGCAAAAAAAATCGACATAAAAACTGCTCCAGCCTGCCAGGAAAAATACATTCCGACAGTTTCAGGCAGAAATTTTGCAAAAAGCGGAGGAGTTGCAGAAAGTGTTCGTTTAAGGCTCAAAGACAAAAGCATTTTGCGTCCGGCTGTAATAAACGGACTCGACAAATCAGGAATGAAAATTCTTGCAGGCTACGGACAAATCAACGCCGGAAAAATTCCAACTCCGGCAGACTGCCCTAATTTGATTGAAGTTATGGCCTGCGAAGGCGGCTGTATCGGCGGTCCTAGCGTAATTACAAACCCAAAACTCGGAAACGGGCTTTTAATGCTCTACGCAAATGCCGGCTCAAAGCCTGGAGAAGACGGAATTCCAGCAAAGGCAGACGTTGAAAAAATAATTAACGCCGAAAAAAACTAATGCTGAAAGCGATGAGCTGTCTTAAAAGTTACGAGCCCGGTGGCTGGGCCTGTGCATCTTTGGTGCAAACCACCAGATGTAGAATATGCTTGACTGTTTTTAGCGAGTCTCCGGGAAGATTGCTTCGAAAGCGCCGCTTGACTGTTATTCGCTTTCGGACGACTTTTCCCAGCCGGAGTCACACCAAGAAAGATACTGAAACAAATTCAGTGTGAAACGGTCATAAAATTCAGCACGGCAAAACTTCGCATGACAAAATTTAACTCCAGCGATTTTTCAAGTTTTAAGAGGTCAAAATGAAATCAAGAATTAAAAACAATTCCGTAAAAGCGGATTCACCTGCGTTAAAGCCATCAAAAATAAATCCTATGCAATTCTGTTTTTGGAATTTTTTTTCAGCGAAGCCAGCCCAGAACGTTTTTTCTAAATTCAATTCTGGCAGACTAAATCAGCTAAAATCCGGACTGCAAAATTTCAGTTTTCTAAAACCAAAATCATCACGAATCTCCAGAAAAATTCCGCTCGCATTTGCTTTAGCCCTCACTTGCTTTTCATCGTTCGCCTCTCCAAAACAAGTACGGGCAGGCGTTTTAAATGGGCCTTCCGCAATTCCGTGCGCATATCTGATAGAAAACAAAGACAGCTTCGGAATCAAAAATCTGACTTTTGAAAATTTCACTTCCGCCCAGACAGAGCTTCCAAAACTTTTAAAAGGCGAAATCGACATCGGATTTCTTCCGCCAAACGCGGCGGCAAAAGTATTCAATGCCGGAAACGGAGCCGTCGTCTGTCTTGGAATCACTGGAAACGGAAATCTCTTTTTGCTTTCAAAAAAAAATGACGTCCGTTCACTGGAATCTCTCCGCGGAAAAGCGGTTCAATGCGCAGGCCAGGGAGCCACTCCAGAATACATTTTCAAATATCTTCTTTCAAAACAAAATATTCCGGCAACACAAAATACCCAGAACATCCAAGCTCCGAATACTGCCATAGATTCTAAAAACGCTGTGACTCTAGACTTCTCAATTCCAAACGCCAACATTGCAGCGGCACTGATTTCAGACAAAATTGAATACGCGCTCGTTCCTGAGCCATTCGCGACAGTTGCAGAATTAAAATCTCCAGACGTAAAGCGGGTTTTAGACATCCAGCAACTTTTTGCGCGCCAAACCGGCAGTTCTTACCCGATGACTCTTCTTGTCGCGAACGCAAAATTCGCAAAGTCAAACAAAAGCACAATCTCAAAATTCATTCAGGCTTACAAACAGGCTTTTGAATGGACTACAGAAAATCCTTCGCACGCCGGCGCGCTTGCAGAGAAAAACAGGCTCGGCCTAAACGCGAAAATCGTTGAAAAAGCAATTCCGTCTTCTGCCTTCACCTGGAAAAACGCAGCCGAAGGCAAAACAGAAATTGAATCGCTTCTCTCGATTTTTCTCGAAAACTCCCCGGAATCAGTCGGCGGCAAACTTCCGCCGGAAGAATTCTATTTTGGCGCAGAATGAAGTCTCTCCTGCTCCACTTGCTTTCCGCAGCAATACTCGCGCTTCTCTGGCAGACAGCCGCGCTCATAGTCAAAAATCCGATAATTTTTCCATCTTTCACAGAAACGCTTGCGCGGCTTTTCTCGCTTTGCTCACAGCGACAGTTCTGGATTGGAGCAGGATTTTCTTTTCTCCGTGTTTTTCTAAGCTTTTTCCTGATTCTCTTTTTTGGAAGCGCGGCCGGCATTTTATCAGGGATTTTTCCGTCTTTCAAAACTTTTTTAAGCTTTCCTCTTGCCGTAATCCGCTCTGTTCCGGTTGTCTCGTTTATTCTTCTCGCAATTTTCGCCTTCAATTCAAATTTCGTGCCGGTTTTCAGCGCATTTCTGATGGGCTTTCCCGTCATGACAAGCTCAGTTTCCGCCGCCTTCGATTTTTCCGATGACGACAAAAAGCTTTTTTTCATGGCAAAAATTTTCGGCCTTACAAAATCACAAAAAATAAGATTTATTTTTCTTCCAAAATTCAAGCCTTTTTTAGAAAACGGGATTTTCTCATCTCTTGGAATGTCCTGGAAAGTCGTTGCCGCAGCAGAAGTTTTGAGCGTTCCAAAAAATGCGCTCGGCTCTTTTCTGCAGAACGCGCAGGTCCATCTTGAAACCGCGTCAGTTCTTTCAGCAACAATTGTTCTAGTCTTGATTTCGTTTTTATCAGAAAAAATCCTGAAATTCGCCTTTCAAAAATCTTACAGAAAAATAACAAGCCTCAAGCGTCCAGAATTTTCTTCTTTATCAGGGGGCTCCCATTCGGGTCGGGGCTTTCGCCATTGCGCTGCCGCTCCAGCCGCTTCCTTCGCTGCGCTCAGTCCAGTGGCCGCCTGCGGCGTGGCTACAGTCCCTAGCCCGCTCCAAGTTTCAATAAAAAATCTTTCAATTTCAAAAGGCAAAAAACAGCTTTTCAAAAATTTCAGCATAGATTTTCAGGCAGGAAAAATCACTGCAATTCTTGCCCCGAGCGGCAGCGGAAAAACAACGCTTTTAAATTGGATTGCAAGCCAATTTAACGTCTCCTTCCTTTTTCAGGAACCGCGGCTTTTACCGACGCTCACAGTTTTTGAAAATGTTTTTCTTCCATTAAAAAATATTCTTCCGGAAAACAATGCCAAAAATCTCGCCTTAAAATATCTGAAAGCGGCAGGACTTTTAAGCCGCCTAAACGACAAAACTCAAAATCTCAGCGGAGGCGAAAAACAAAGAGCCGCAATGGCGCGCGCATTCGCCTTTCAAAAGCCAGTTTTGCTTTTGGACGAGGCTTTTCAGTCGCTCGACGAAAAAATCAAAAAATCGCTTGAAGAAACATTAAAATCGCTTTTAAGAGAAAATCCGCGAACCGTGATTTTTGTGACACATCAAAAAGAAGAGGCTCTGTCGCTCGCAGACAAAATCATCGAAATGGAAGGCGAGCCTCTTAAAATCAAAAAATTCTCTGCAATTTTATAAAAAAAGTGCTATACTTTCTGAAATTTTTTTTGGCGGATTTTTATGGCAGAATTTATCAAGACAGACAATGTATCGCCTTCTATTCCAAAGCTTGGCGGTTTTCAGAAAGTCGCAATTTTTCTTGGAGAAATCGGAGTAGACGCAAGCAACGCAGTTCTTTCTCACCTAAATCTTTCGGATGCGCAAATTACAGCAATCAGCAGGGCAATGCGGAATCTCGGAGAATTCAATCCGCATAACCAGCTTCATGTTTTGCGCGAGAATTCAGTTCTTGAGGAAGCGGCAAACTACGGAAAAATGCGCAGAATCTACCGTGAAATTCCGCATCTTACGCCAAGCGAGCAAAAAGCGAACAAAATTTCAAATCAGGATCCAAAGCAGATCGCGCAAATTTTAAGAATGATGCTCGACGAAAAATGAAAGTTTTTCATTGAGCTTTCCGCACTGTCTTTCAAGCTCATCATATTTTCCGGAAGCGTTCGCCAAATGCTTTCCCAAAATCTCGAAATCGCCGCAAAATGAAGAAAAACTGTTTTCAAGCGAGGAAAGCTCGCTCACAATTTTCTGCGCCTGCTGCTCAATCTTGTATCCTCTAAGCCCAAAAGAAATCGACATAAGATAGGCATAAAAAGTGCTTGGCGAAACAGGCACAACTTTTTTTGACATCGCATAATTAAAAAGCGCGGAGCCTTTCTCGCCGTCCCGCACCAAAATCTCGTAATAAACATTTTCGGCAGGAATATACATCAGCGCAAAATCAAAAGTTCCTTCCTGCGGACGGATATATTTTTTCGCAATTTCATCGATTCTCGCTTTTACAGATTTCAAGAATTCTGAATGAGATTTTTTCTTTGACTCAGAATCTTTCGCATTCACAAAACGGACAAAGCTTTCCATTGGAAATTTCGAGTCGACCGGCACAAAATATTTTCCGAGTTTCACAACCGCATCAACCGCGCTTCCATCCTTAAAATGATGCTGCGCCTCGTAATTCGCTGCCGGAAGGACATCGCGCAAAAGCTCATATAAAAGATACTCGCCAAGATTTCCGCGCAGTTTCGGAGCGCTTAAAATATTTTGAAGCGACGAAATGTCTTTTCCAATGTCTTGAATCTGTTTTGTGGCGTTTTCAAGCGAGCCGAGCTTCTGCTGAATGTCGCCAATCACAGCCACGGACTGTCCGAGAGTCTTGTCCAAATTTCCCTGGCTTTGACTCATCTGAAAATTCATCATTTTCATCATCTCGCGCATATTTTTTTGGGAATTGTAAAGCAAAAACGCGACAAGAATTATAAAAGCGGCCGCAATCGCAAAAATCAAAATCAAAGAATTCATTTTCATAACCTTCTAATTATAATTCATAACTGAAAAATGTAAAATCACAACGGAATTTGACATTTTTTTTACAGAGCAATAAACTTGAGTTGTATGAATTTACTGTTCGGAATTTCAGCATCCAATGGAATTGGCATTGGAAAAGCGTTTGTTGTGCCAGAATCAGAAAAAAGAGTGATTCCAAGCAAGCCGATAAAAAAATCTGAGCACGAAAACGAGCTCAAAAAATTCTCAGTCTCGCTCGAAAACGTTACAGCACAGGTTGCGGTTCAGCTTGATTCTGTTAAAAACGACAAAGTTCAGTCTGAAATTTTTGAAACATATTATTTAATGCTTCAAGATCCGGAATTTCTCGGAGATGTAAGACGGACATTTGAAAATTCTGACTTTCCAATTGCATACATTTTGAATCAGAAAACCGAAAGCTACGCGGAGAAACTGCGTTCAAGCGGAAATGACTATCTTGCGGAGCGGGCGCAGGACATCTGCGACATTTTCGGACGCGTTCTTGACGATTTGCTGGATTTTCATCCTTTCAATATTGAGAATGTTCCAGACGGAGCTGTAATTGTCGCAAAAACGATGAATCCAAGCGACACAATTATTCTTTCAAAACGGAAAATCGCAGGGCTTGCACTCACAGAAGGCGGCGTTTCATCGCACGTTGGAATTCTCGCGCGGAATTACGGAATCCCAGCGGTTTTTGCGCTCGAAGATATAACAAGCGAAGTAAAAAACGGCACAGAAATCATTGTTGACGGCGACTCAGGAGAAGTAATCAACGAGCCTGACGAAGCAACAATCAGCGAATATGAAATAAAAATCAAAAAAGCAAAAGAGCATGCGGAAAAACTAAAAAAATACAGAAATCTTCCGGCAATGTCTTCTGACGGCGAGAGATTCCATCTTTATGCGAATATCGGAACTGTTGAAGAAGCAGAAATTGCGATGAAGGAAGGAGCGGACGGGATCGGGCTTTTCAGGACGGAATTCCTTTTCATGAGCGAGTCAAATGCGAATATGAGCCAAACCCATGCGGCAGTGTCGGCTTTCAGCGAGGAATCGCAGTTTCAGGCTTACAAGAAAG
>CAVDRA010000062.1:0-8255 GCA_963611155.1 bacterium
TTGTTGTTCTTGTTGTAGCGGCTGATGACGGTGTAATGCCTCAGACTCTCGAAGCTTTGAGCCATGCGAAAGACGCGAAAGTTCCTATTATTGTTGCAGTTAATAAAATCGATAAGCCTGCTGCGGCTCCTGAAAAAGTCATGACTCAGCTTTCTGAGCGCGGACTCACTCCTGAGGAATGGGGCGGAGAGACGCAGTATGTCAAGATTTCCGCTCTTAAAGGAATCGGAATCGATGAGCTTCTCGATGCAATTCTTCTTCAGTCTGAAATGCTTGAGCTAAAAGCTCCTGTTCACACACGCGCAGAAGGAAAAATCATAGAGTCAAGAATTGATCAGGGACGCGGTGTTGTTGCTGACATCGTTGTTCAGCGCGGAACTTTGAAAATCGGAGACCCTTTTGTCGCTGGAATTTACTCTGGCCGTGTCCGCGCGATGTTCAACGACCGCGGAGACAAAGTTCTTGAGGCTGGCCCTTCAATGCCTGTTGAGGTTCTCGGTCTTGATGATATGCCTAATGCGGGCGATCCGTTCCAGGTTACTGAAAGCGAGAAAGAGGCGCGCAGCATTTCTTCAAAACGCCAGGAGCTTAAACGCTTTGAGGATGCGAAAGCAGTCAAGAAAGTTACGCTCGACAATCTTTACTCTACAATCGAGGCAAGTGAAATCAAGGAATTCAAAGTTATTATCAAGGCGGACCTGCAAGGTTCTGCGGAAGCTCTCAAGGCTTCGCTTGAAAAACTCTCAACTCCTGAAATCCGCCTGAACGTAATTCATTCTTCTGCAGGAGCAATCAATGAATCTGACGTTACTCTTGCCGCGGCTGACGAAAACGCGATTATCATTGGTTTTAATGTGCGTCCGACTCCGAAGGCTAAGCTTCTTGCCGAGCAGGAGAAAGTTGAAATCAGAAAATATAATGTCATCTATAAATGTGTTGAGGAAATTACGGCCGCAATGGAAGGCATGCTTAAGCCTGACACAAAAGAAGAAGTTATCGGTACTGCCGAGGTACGAAACACGTTCCGTGTTCCGAAAGTTGGTGTTATTGCAGGATGTTACGTTACAGACGGTGTTGTTAAACGCACTGCCAGTGTGAACCTTGTCCGCGACGGAGTTGTAAAATTCACTGGAAAAATTTCTTCTCTCAAGCGCTTTAAGGATGATGCGAAAGAGGTAGCTTACGGCTTTGAATGTGGTATCGGCCTTGAAAACTGGCAGGATATTCAGGAAGGCGATACTCTTGAAGTGTTCGAATACGTTGAGATTGCAAGAAAACTTGGCGACAGCATTGCAAAAGAGAAAGAAGCGGAAGCCGCTGCTAAAAAAGCCGCAGCCGAGGCTGCTTCTGAATCTGAAACCGCTGAGTAAGGAGCTTCAATGGGTGAGTACAGAATGTTAAAACTCGGAGAACAGCTCCGCGAGGAGATTTCCGAGCTGATAATGAAGCAAAAAGTAAAGGATCCGCGTGTTTCAACTTTTCTTTCAATAAATAGAGTTGAAATTGCCCGGGATCTTGCTTATGCGACAGTTTATGTTTCAAGTTTCTTGAACGAGTCCCAGATAAAAAAAGGCGTTGAAGGCTTGAATAGTGCGGCTGGCTTTATCCAGTCGTCAATTGCGAAAAAACTTACAATACGCCAGTTTCCTAAACTGACTTTTGTGGCGGACAACAGCATTAAGGAAGGCTTTGAAATGGTCAGCAAGCTTAACCGTCTTGAAGCCGAAGAAAATGCCGCTGGGAAAAAACCGGAGAACGAGCCGGAAGATGAGAAAAAACAGGAATAGTGACAGTTCCGCATCTGGAATTGTACTGCTTGCTAAGCAGAGCGGACAAACAAGTTTCTCTTCTCTTTTTTCAGTCAAGCGTGCCTTGAACACGATGAAAGTCGGGCATACTGGCACTCTTGACTCGTTCGCCGACGGTCTTTTGGTTGTTTTGGCAGGAAAACTCACGCGGCTTGTTCCTCATATAACGAATTTTGACAAAACTTATCTTGCGCTTGTTGAATTTGGCTCTGAAACCGACACTCTTGATCCGACCGGGAAGATTATTAAAACGGCTGAGATTCCGTTAGAGGAGAATGTCAAGAGTGTGCTGCCTTCTTTCATCGGGGAAATTGAACAGATTCCTCCGATGTACAGCGCGCTTCATGTTGACGGAAAAAGGCTGAGCGATCTTGCCCGCTCTGGAAAATCAGTTGAGATTAAACCGCGGAAAATCACTGTGTATTCGATAAATCTCATTGATTTTTATGAAAAATATGCGCTTATTGAAGTTTCATGCTCAAAAGGAACTTATATTCGTTCGCTTGCCCGTGATATTGCCTATGCATGTAAAAGTGCAGGGCATTTAAGAGCTTTAAGGCGGACACGGGTAGGGCCTTTTAGCTTGAAAGATGCCGTCGGGGCGGAAAATCTCGGCGATTTCACAATTGAAAAAATTCTTTCAAAGCCTGTTTTGCCTTTTGAAAATGTGGCTGAGCCAGAAAAAAATTATGATTTTGATGCAGAGAAGCCAAAAGATGCAAAAATCGGCGAAACGCTATTTGACGAAAAGCTTCTTCTCATAGAACAGAATGAAAAAAATAATGACAAAAAAAATTCTGAAGAGCAAATCCAGGCAGAAATTTGCGGAAATCTAAAAAAATTTGATTTTGCCTGCGCTAAATATTGCTCAATGATTCCGGCTGTCTTGAATTATGCTTCTGCTGAAAATTACAGAAATGGCCGTCCGCTTGATTTCCGATCGTTTTATTTTGATTTTGACGGAGATTGTGGCTCAGAAGGCGGAAAAAATGTTTTAGAAGATAAAAAATTGCAGGGAGCAGCAGAATCTGAAATTGCTGTTTTTTATCCTGACGGAAGTTTTGCCGGCTGCATGAAAAAAATCGGAAGAAAATACAGTTACGGTTTTGTGATTCCCGGCGGAAACAGAAAAATGAAAATCTACACCTGGGAGCAGATTGAAAACGGAAAATTCGATGAGAATTTTAGAAACCAGGGAATTGCGGCCACAATCGGAAGTTTTGACGGCTCTCATTTAGGGCATCAGGCTCTGTTCGATGCGGTTTTGGCCCAGAAAAATCTTGTTCCGGGCGTTATAACTTTTTCTAAATCCACGAGGGCTGTAAAAGATCCTGAACATTATGCCGGTGATGTCGTAAGTCTTTCCCAAAAGCTTGAGAGCCTTGAGTCGAAAGGCTTTAAGTATGTTATCAACATTGACTTTTCTGATAAATTCGCTAAACTGAATGGACGTGATTTTCTCCATCTGATGATAAAAAAATGCGGTCTGAAGTATCTCGCTGAGGGAAAGGATTTTCGCTGCGGATACAAAGGCCAGACTGATATGAACATGATGGCTGAGCTTGCTCTTGCGCTCGGTTTTCAGTTAGACACTATTGATTCTGTCATGTACAAAGGCGAAAAAGTTAGTTCTTCACGGCTTCGCTCGTATATTATTGAAAAGCGCTTTGCGGAAGCGAGCGATATGCTTCAGGGCAGTTTTGCATATGATTGTTCTGGACTGGATTGGAAGAAAAAAGAAAATAAGGACGGAAAACTTGAAATTTTTGCTGAGATACGGCATAAACGGGTAGTCCCTCCTGATGGAAAATATAAAGTTACGGCCGACGTAATATTAACTAGTTCAAAATCTGGTGAAGCAAATGTGCGGGCATGCAATGCTGATTGTACATTAGAGAATGGGGCTCTTCATCTCGCATTTTCTGATAATTTAATCAGCGGATTTGTTCGGACTGTATATTTTGGTTACCCAGAGGAAAAATAATTTTAAAGGAGTAAGTATTATGGCACTTACAAAAGAAACAACAGCTTCTATTGTTAGCAGATTCGGAGCTAACGAGGCAGACACAGGAAACACAAAAGTTCAGGTAGCTCTCTTGACAGAGCGCATCAAACAGTTGACTACACACGTTCAGAATTTTCCAAAAGACACTGGCGCAAAAAGAGCGATGCTTAAGGTAATCGGTTCTCGCCGTGCACTTTTGAAATATCTTCAGAGAACAAATCTTGAAGAATACCGCGCTCTTATCAAAGAACTTGGTCTCCGCAAATAAACTGGAGAAATAAATGGTAACGAGAGTAACAAAAAAAATTGGAAATGACGAGCTTATCATTGAATGCGGAAAAATCGGTAAACAGGCTAACGGCTGTGTTTACGCTCAGTACGCTGGAACAGCTGTCATTGCCACTGTCTGTGCTTCTTCTGAGGTTAAAGAAGGGCTGGACTTTGTTCCTGTAACGGTTGAATACAACGAAAAGTATTATGCTGCCGGAAAAATCCCTGGCGGATTCATTAAAAGGGAAGGAAGACCGAAGGATAAGGAAATTTTGGTTTCACGCCTTATCGATCGTCCTATGCGTCCTCTTTTTGAGCCTTCATTTGGCCGTGAGATTCAGATTGTTCCGACTTGCGTTTCTGCTGACGGTGTAAATCCTCCTGATATTTTGGCTGTGATTGCTTCGTCTGCGGCTGTAACAATTTCTGATATTCCTTTTCATGGACCTGTAGCGGCTGCACGTGTTGCTTATATCGACGGAAAATATGTGATTAACCCGACATTCAAGCAGCAGGAAAAAGCAGAGCTTGAGATCGTTGTTGCCGGAACAAAAGACGGCTTTACAATGGTTGAAGGCGGCGCGAATGAAGTTAGCGAAGAAGTTATGCTCGGCGCTCTTGATGAGGCGCAGGGGTTCATAACTGCAATGTGTGAGCTTCAGGAAGAACTCCAGCAGAAATGCGGAAAAGAAAAGCTTCCTCTCGCTCCGCTTAATGTTGAGCTGGCAAACAGGGATGCAATTATTGCTGAGGCTACACCGCTTCTTGAGAAAGCTTGCTTCCAAGACGGAAAAATGAATCGCGGTAAGGCAATTGCTGCCGCAAAAGAAACTGTCGCGGCAAATCATGCTGAGCAGCTTTCAGATGAGATTCAGAAAAAGCTTTTTGATGCTTGCTTCGACGATATTCAGTATAATTTGCTCAGAAAGAGCATTCTTGACAGGGGCGTTCGTATTGACGGCCGAAAGTGTGATGAAATTCGTCCGATAACTTGCGAGGTGAACGTTCTTCCTCGTCCTCATGGTTCTGCGCTGTTTACACGTGGCGAGACTCAGTCTCTTGCTGTGACAACTCTTGGAACTGCGATGGATGCCCAGGTGTTTGATGACATTGATGGAGAGAGAAGCGAGAACTTCATTCTTCATTACAACTTCCCGCCGTATTCTGTTGGCGAGGTTGGACGTTTGACAACTGGAAGACGCGAAATTGGCCACGGAAATCTTGCAAGACGCTCTCTTGCGCCGATGATTCCCCCAATGTCGGACTTCCCTTACACAATCCGTGTTGTTTCTGAAATCATGGAATCAAACGGTTCTTCTTCACAGGCTTCAACTTGTGGCGGTTGTCTTTCACTTCTTGCCGCTGGTGTTCCGATGAAGAAAATGGTCGCTGGAATTGCAATGGGACTCATCACAGAACCGGCTGGCGACAATCCCTATGGAAAATACAAGATTCTTTCTGATATTCTTGGCGAAGAAGATCATCTTGGTGATATGGACTTCAAAGTTGCAGGAACAAAAGACGGAATTACAGGTTTCCAGATGGACATCAAGATTGCCGGTGTTACAACTCAGATCATGAAAGAAGCTCTTGCCCAGGCAAAGGCTGGACGCCTGCACATTTTGTCAATTATGGAAAAATGCATCGACAAGCCTCAGCCAATCAGTCCGTTTGCTCCGAAAATCCTGTCAATGAAAATCAGCCCGGACAAAATCGGTGCTCTGATTGGACCTGGCGGAAAGAATATCAAGACTCTTTGCGCTCAGTATGGAGTTACAATCAACACTGAAGATGACGGAACTGTTCAGATTTACGGAAAAACAGGCAAGTCAGCTGAAGAAGCTAAGATTGCCGTAAAGGGTATCTGTGAAGATCCTGAAGTCGGTACAATTTACAACGGAACTGTAAAACGCATCATGGATTTTGGCGCGTTTGTTGAGATTCTTCCTGGAAAAGAGGGACTTTGCCATATTTCAAAGCTTTCAAGACAGAGAGTTGAGAAAGTGACAGACGTTCTGAAAGAAGGACAGCAGATTCCTGTAAAACTTCTTGAGGTTGACAAGATGGGAAGATTGAATCTTTCCTATATTGACGCTCTCGATGAGCTTGCAAAGAAATAACAGAAACTTATGACTGTTAAGGCACGTTTTCTTGAAAAAAGAGGCGTGCCTTTTTTTATGCGTGCGGTGCAGCTGCCTGTTCTTTTTGCATTGTTTCTGCTGTTTACCGTCTTTGAAAAAGAGCCTTCTCAGCTTATAAGGAAGACACTTTTATAAAATCAGTTTTATCTTGAATGCTTTTTTGCTATAATTTGTTTATGAACACTTGCGAAATTAGGATTACAACAGAGGCCGGGGCGAAAATTCCTGCCTATCAGACTGCGGGGGCTGCCGGTTGTGACGTTTGCGCTTTTTTAAGTGAAAATTTTGTTTTAAAGGCTGGAGAAAGAGCTCTGATTCCGACTGGAGTTAAAATCGCTATTCCGGAGGGCTTTGAAATTCAAGTGCGTCCTCGCTCAGGGCTTGCGGCGAAAAACGGAATTACAGTTCTGAACACGCCTGGCACAATTGACAGCGATTACAGGGGTGAAATCAAAGTTATTTTGGTAAATCTCGGAAAAGATGATTTTGTGATAAAAAACGGCGAAAGAATTGCACAGCTTGTTGTCTCTCCTGTGACTCGTGGAATCTTCATGGAAGTGAAGCAGCTTGACGAGACTGAAAGAGGCGAAAAAGGTTTCGGTTCAACAGGAAAATAAGGCAAGCGGAAATTGAAAAATCTGTTTGAGAATGCAAAAAAACTGAAAAAATCTCTTGAGAAAAAATTTTCCGGATTGCGCGGGTGTAAAAAAAATCTTGATTTCCGAACGCTTATAAGATTTTTGCGGCATGAAAATATGCCGGCTAAATATACGCCGGATGAAAATACGCCGGCAGAACATATTCCGGAAAAACGCAGATGCGGAGCGGAAAACCTGTTTTTTGAGACTTTGAGAGCCGCCGGAAAGAAAATCTTTTCTTTCAATTTTTTGAATTCATCTTCAGTTTTTCTTTCACGAGTTTTCGGCCGCGCAGGCTTTAAGAGAATTTCAAAAAAAATAGAATTTTCAATGGTGGAGCCGTCCGGAATCAACAGGCACGTTCTTGTCCGCTATCTGATAAAAGAGCTTTTTCTGTACTTTTTTGTCGCATTCCTGTTTTTTTTCATGGTTTTCTTTGTGAATCAGATTTTGCTTGCCGCTGAGAATATTTTGAAAAAAAGAGTGCCTGTCATGGATGTTGCGAGGCTCATCACTTATTCGCTTCCTGGGGTGATTGCGCAGTCCGCACCATTTGCGACTCTTGTGGGATTCCTGATGTGTCTGGGCAGGCTTGCTTCTGACAACGAATTCCTGATTTTGCGGGCGTCTGGGCAAAGTTACAGGCTTATTCTTGTTCCTGTTCTTGTTGTTGGTCTCCTTATTTCTGTTGTCTCGTTTTTCGTTAATGACTATCTGCTTCCGCTTGGAACTTTAAACTATAACAAGCTTTACCGCACGATTTTGAATTCAAATCCGGCAGTGGAGCTTGAGTCAAATTCAGTCAAAAGAACTTACGACAAAACTCTGGTGATAGGGCAGGTTTCAGGCGAAAATGTGAGCGACATTATTTTTTTTGATACCGACACGGAGGGAAAGCAGCGGATAATTGTCGCTGACCGTTCAAAAGTGAGAAAGTCCTCAAGAACCGGCGTGCTAATGAACCTTTTGATGAATGACGCTTCTGTCCTGATTTTTGATTCGAGGCAAAAAAATGACTACGATGTGATGCTGTCGAAGAATATGGAGCTTAATATTTTTGAGTCGACTTTTTTCAGCAATAATAAAAACGTTTCTCCGCGTGAGATGACTTCCTACGACCTTGCAAAACAGATTCAAATTTTAAGACAAAGCGACGGAACCACAAAAAAAACTATGAACCGATACCGCCTTGAGATGGCGAAGAAATTTTCAGTTCCATTCGGATCGATTTTCTTTGCTCTTTTGGCTCTTCCGCTTGCACTGATTTTCGGAAAGCACAACGGTCAGACAATCGGACTGATAATCGGGCTTTTTATTTCTGTTTTTTACTGGGCAATGAGCATTGTCGGGCAGATATTCAGCTCGAGAAGCGGAATGTACGGAGTCTCAATCA